>NZ_JBFAUP010000012.1:0-278604 GCF_040679335.1 Streptomyces sp. NPDC052299
AGCGCGGTCAGGATGCGGGGGCCGTCGTCCGTGATCGCCACCGTGTGCTCGGCGTGTGCGGCGCGGCTGCCGTCGGTCGTGCGCAGGGTCCAGCCGTCGCGGTCCGCGCGGTACGTGTCCACGCCGCCCCCGGTCAGCATCGGCTCGATGGCCAGCACCATGCCGTGGCGCAGCGGCATCCCGCGCCCCGGGCGGCCCTCGTTGGGCACTCCCGGGTCCTCGTGCATCTCGCGGCCCACGCCGTGCCCGCCGAACCCCTCGGGGATGCCGTAGCCGGCGGTGCGGCAGACGGTGCCGATGGCGTGCGCGATGTCGCCGATCCGGTTGCCCACGGTGGCCGCCGCGATGCCCGCTTCCAGGGCCCTGTACGCGGTGTCGATGAGCAGGGTGTCGGCGGGGCGGGCGCGGCCCACGGTGAAGCTGATCGCCGAGTCGCCGGCCCAGCCGTCCAGCGTGGCGCCCGCGTCGATGCTGACCAGGTCGCCGTCGCGCAGCCGGTAGTCCGTGGGGATGCCGTGCACGATCGCGTCGTTGACCGACGCGCAGATGACCGCGGGGAAGGGGACCGGAGCGAAGTGCGGCCGGTAGCCGAGGAACGGCGAGCCCGCGCCCGCCTCGCGCAGCACGCCGCGCGCCACCTCGTCCAGTTCGCGCAGCGAGACGCCGACCCCGGCGGCCTCCCGGGCGGCGGTCAGCATGCGGGCGACGACGCGGCCGGTCGCACGCATGGCTTCGATGGATGTGTCCGTCTTGAGTTGCACCATGCCAATTACAATACCGCAATTACTATACCGGTCTGAGCGGTATTAGAATGGGGCCATGGTCCGTACCCCCCTGACCCCCGAAGAGCGCCTGCGCGGCGAACGGCTCGGTCTGCTGCTGCGCGAGGCGCGCGGCGCCCGCAGCATGACCGAGATCGCCGCCCGCGCCGGGATCTCCGCCGAGACCCTGCGGAAGATCGAGACCGGCCGCGCCCCCACCCCCGCGTTCTTCACCGTCGCGGCCCTCGCCGGAGCCCTCGGCCTCTCCATGGACGAACTCCTGCTGCGCTGCGCCCCGGAACCGGCGGCCGTGCCCCTCGCCGGATAGCGCCCCGCTCGCGCCCCGCTTGCGCCCCCGCGCCTACGCTGGGGCCATGAGCCTCCAGGACTTCGCGCGCAGCGAGTACGTCAGCCTGACCACGTACCGCAAGGACGGCACGCCCGTCGCCACCCCCGTCTGGGCGGTGGCCGAAGGCGGCGAACTGCTCGTCTGGACCAAGACCGACTCCTGGAAGGTCAAGCGCCTGCGCAACGACAACCGGGTCCGGGTCACCGTCTGCGACGTGCGAGGCCGGACCGAGGAGGGCGCCCCGAGCGCCGAGGGCACCGCCAGGCTGCTCGACGAGCGGGAAACGGCCGCCGTGCGCCGGGCCATAGGCCGCAAGTACACCTGGAAGTACTGGCTCCTCGACTATCCGGCGATGATCGTCCGCCTGGGCAAGCGCCCGCACACCGGGATCGCCATCACCCTCTGAGCCGGGCCCCGCCCCGGTCGCCTCGGAGTTGCAAAGTGCGCGTAGCCGTCCCGTAACACGCCCGCGGTCCAATGCCCGGGCTGGAGGATTCCAGCCGACGGCGGCCGAAGGTGACGGTGACGGTGCATCAAGAGGCGGTATCCGTAGAGGAGTTCGCGCATCACCTGCGGGAGCTGGTGGCGCTGCTCGATCCCGGCCGCGGTTGGTACGGGGTCTTCCGGCGACGCGATCCCGCCGGGATGGGCGCCTGCCTGGACGGGGCGGAGCTGCCGCCCTGGGACGTGATGGAAGCGCTCTTCTCGGACCTGGCGGAGGTGCGGGGCACCGCGTACGCGGAGCAGGCGTCGACGCGTGCCGCCCGGCTCCACGCCGACTGCGCGCTCGGTCTCGACCGCCGTCCGGGCGGCCGGGCGCGGCTCGTGGAACGGCTCGGCCTCATGCTCCGTGAGCAGGCGTACGCCGCCGAGCGGCTGCGGGCGGCCCGCGAGAGCGGCGACGGGGACGAGACCACCGGGGTGCTCGCCTGGGCCCGCGACGACCACGCCCGCGCCTCGGCCCGCTGCGCCGAACTCCGACGGCGCCTCTCGGCGCTCTCCCGTTCCCCGGACCGGATCGGCACGGCGCCGGTGCCGGGGAGGCCGGGAGCGCCGGAGCGGGGCGCGGAGCCGGAGACCGCGGCGCCGGGGCGGCCTCCGGCGCCACCCGCCGCCGCGCCGGTGATGGAGGGGGAGCCCGGGACCGTCGCGCCGGAGCCGTCCCCGGCGCCCCCGACCCCCGCCGCCGAGCGGTCACCGGCGCCCCCGCCCGCCCGGAAGCGCAAGCCGACCGGGGCGCGGTTCGCCGGACTGGATGCCGGGGTCGCGGGCCGGGCGGACGAGGCGCCCGTCCTCCCCGCCGCGCCCGCCGTGTCACCGCGCGGTGCCCGCTTCGGCGGCGCACCCGCAGCATCGGACGCGGAGCGGCCCACGGCCCCGCCGGACCCGGCCGCGCTCCGGTTCGCCCAGGCGACCGTCGGTGCGCTGCTCCGGTTGCGGGCCGAGGGCCGCGGCGGCGACGCCCATGCCGTGCTCTGCGAGGCGGCGGCCCTCCCCGCGCACCGGCTGCCGCTCCTGGCCGTCGAGCTGCACCGGGCCGGGCTCGGCGCGGACTGGGCGACCCTGCTCTGGGAGGCCGCCTCGCTGCCCCCGGACGGGCTCGCGGCCGCCGTGGACGCGCTCGCCGCGGCAGGGCGCACCGAGGACTGCGGGCGGCTGCTGCGGCAGGGCGTCGCACGTCCGGCCGCCGAGATCGCCGACGCCGCGACCGCCCTCGAACGGGCGGGCCGGGGGCCGCTGGCCCAACTGCTGCTCGGCGCCTTCGTCCGGGTGCGGTCGCCCCAGGAAGCGGCCGAGGTGGCTTCGGTCGACCCGCCCCGCCTCGCGCCGCAACTGCTGGCCGCCGCCCGGACGGTGTCCGAGGCGCGGGAGCGGGGCGTCGAGCACGCGCTGCGCGTCGCGGGTCTCGGCTGAGGCGCACTGGCCCGCACGGGTGTGAAACATGATCGACTCAGCCGGTTCACTGCGATGGTCTTGCCCCGCCGTGTGACGGGGCTTACGTTCTCCCCTACGCACGTGTCTACGGGCGTAGAAGAAGCACGAAGAGGCTCTCTGACGCCGCGTCGAAGGAGCAGCTCATGTCCCACGTCGTACGCGCCGCACTCGTCCAGGCGACCTGGACCGGCGACACCGAATCCATGATCGCCAAGCACGAGGAGCACGCCCGCGAGGCCGCCCGGCAGGGGGCGAAGATCATCGGGTTCCAGGAGGTGTTCAACGCCCCCTACTTCTGCCAGGTGCAGGAGCCCGAGCACTACCGCTGGGCCGAGGCGGTGCCGGAGGGCCCGACCGTACGGCGGATGCGGGACCTGGCCCGCGAGACCGGCATGGTGATCGTCGTCCCGGTCTTCGAGCTGGAGCAGTCCGGCTTCTACTACAACACCGCGGCCGTGATCGACGCCGACGGCTCCTACCTCGGCAAGTACCGCAAGCACCACATCCCGCAGGTCAAGGGCTTCTGGGAGAAGTACTACTTCAAACCCGGCAACATGGGCTGGCCGGTCTTCGACACCGCGGTCGGCAAGGTCGGCGTCTACATCTGCTACGACCGGCACTTCCCCGAGGGCTGGCGGCAACTCGGCCTCAACGGAGCTCAGTTGGTCTACAACCCGTCCGCCACCTCACGCGGTCTCTCCGCCTACCTGTGGCAGCTGGAGCAGCCCGCTTCCGCCGTCGCCAACGAGTACTTCATCGCCGCGATCAACCGCGTCGGCCAGGAGGAGTACGGCGACAACGACTTCTACGGCACCAGCTACTTCGTGGACCCGCGCGGTCAGTTCGTCGGCGAGGTCGCCAGTGACAAGGAGGAGGAACTCCTCGTCCGAGACCTGGACTTCGGGCTCATCGAAGAGGTCCGGCAGCAGTGGGCGTTCTACCGGGACCGCCGCCCCGACGCGTACGAGGGGCTGGTCCAGCCGTGAGCAGCCTCCACCACCGCCACCTCGCCGTCAGCCCCGACTGGCTGGCGCTCTACTACCGCCACCCGCTGGAGATCACGCACGGCGAGGGCCGCCACGTCTGGGACGCCGACGGCAACCGCTACCTCGACTTCTTCGGCGGCATCCTCACCACCATGACCGCCCACGCCCTGCCCGAGGTCACCAAGGCCGTCAGCGAGCAGGCCGGGCGGATCATCCACTCCTCGACGCTCTACCTCAACCGCCCGATGATCGAGCTGGCCGAACGCGTCGCCTCGCTGTCCGGCATCCCCGACGCCCGGGTCTTCTTCACCACGTCCGGCACCGAGGCCAACGACACCGCGCTGCTCCTGGCCACCACGTACCGCAGGTCGAACCAGATCCTGGCGATGCGCAACAGCTACCACGGCCGGTCCTTCTCCGCGGTCTCCATCACCGGCAACAACGCCTGGTCACCGACCAGCCTCTCACCGCTCCAGACCCTGTACGTGCACGGCGGAGTCCGCACCCGCGGCCCCTACGCGCACCTGAGCGACGAGGAGTTCACCGCCGCCTGCGTCGCGGACCTGGAGGACCTGCTCGGCCACACCCGCGCCCCGGCAGCCCTGATCGCCGAACCCATCCAGGGCGTCGGCGGCTTCACCTCACCGCCCGACGGACTGTACGGCGCGTTCCGCGAGGTGCTGGACCGGCACGGCGTGCTGTGGATCTCCGACGAGGTGCAGACGGGCTGGGGACGCTCCGGCGAACACTTCTGGGGCTGGCAGGCCCACGCCCAGAACGGGCCGCCGGACATCCTCACCTTCGCCAAGGGGATCGGCAACGGCATGTCCATCGGCGGCGTGGTGGCCCGCGCCGAGGTCATGAACTGCCTGGACGCCAACTCCATCTCGACCTTCGGCGGTTCACCGGTCACCATGGCGGCCGGCCTGGCCAACCTCTCGTACCTCCTGGAGCACGACCTCCAGGGCAACGCCCGCCGCGTCGGCGGCCTGCTCATCGAGCGGCTGCGCGCGATCGGCGCCACCTCGGAGCGCGTCCGCGAGGTGCGCGGCCGGGGCCTGATGATCGGCATCGAGCTGGTCAGGCCCGGCACCGACGAGGCCGACCCGGAAGCGGCCGCGGCCGTCCTGGAGGCGGCGCGCGAGGGCGGCCTGCTCATCGGCAAGGGCGGCGGCCACAACACCAGCGTGCTGCGCATCGCCCCGCCCCTCTCGCTCGCGATCCCCGAGGCGGAGGAGGGCGCGGACATCCTCGCCGACGCGCTGCGCACGGTGGGCTGAGCGCCGACCACCGCGCGGGTGCGGGGCCCGCCCCCGCACCCGCGTTCCACCCGTACAACGAGGAGGGGTACCCATGAGCCGTACCGTCATCCGCGGCGGCCTGGTCGTCACCGCGTCGGACGAGATGCACGCGGACGTCCTCGTCGACGGCGGCCGGATCGCCGCGCTCGCCGCCCACGACAGCGACGAGGCGGCGGGCTGGACCGCCGGCCGGACCATCGACGCGACCGGCAAATACGTCATCCCGGGCGGGGTCGACGCGCACACCCACATGGAGATGCCGTTCGGCGGCACCTACGCGGCCGACACCTTCGAGACCGGCACCCGCGCGGCGGCGTGGGGCGGCACCACCACCATCGTGGACTTCGCCATCCAGTCCGTCGGCCGCTCCCTGCGCGAGGGCCTGGACGCCTGGTACGCCAAGGCGGACGGCAACTGCGCCATCGACTACGCCTTCCACATGATCCTCGCGGACGTGAACGAGTCCTCGCTCAAGGAGATGGACCTCCTGGTCGGCGAGGGCATCACCTCGTTCAAGCTCTTCATGGCCTACCCGGGGGTCTTCTACAGCGACGACGGGCAGATCCTGCGCGCCATGCAGCGGGCCGAGTCCAACGGCGGCCTGATCATGATGCACGCGGAGAACGGCATCGCCATCGACGTCCTGGTCGAGCAGGCCCTCGCCGCGGGCCGCACCGACCCCCGCCACCACGGCGACGTGCGGAAGGTGGCGCTGGAGGCGGAGGCCACGCACCGCGCGATCCAGCTCGCCCGGGTCGCCGGATCGCCGCTGTACGTCGTGCACGTCTCCGCCGACGAGGCCGTCGCCGAGATCGCCACCGCCCGCCACAAGGGGCAGCCGGTCTTCGGCGAGACCTGCCCGCAGTACCTCTTCCTCTCCACCGACAACCTCGCGGAACCGGACTTCGAGGGCGCCAAGTACGTCTGCTCCACGCCGCTGCGGCCCCGGGAGCACCAGGAAGTCCTGTGGCGCGGGCTGCGCAACAACGAGCTCCAAGTCGTCTCCACCGACCACTGCCCCTTCTGCTTCTCCGGGCAGAAGGAGCTGGGCCGGGGCGACTTCTCGAAGATCCCCAACGGCATGCCGGGCGTCGAGAACCGCATGGACCTGCTGCACCAGGCGGTCGTCGACGGCCACATCTCGCGACGCCGCTGGATCGAGATCGCCTGCGCGTCCCCGGCGAGGATGTTCGGCCTCTACCCCAAGAAGGGCACGATCGCGCCCGGCGCCGACGCGGACATCGTCGTCTACGACCCCGCGGCCCGCCAGACCGTGTCCGCCGAGACCCACCACATGAACGTCGACTACTCGGCGTACGAGGGAAAGCATCTCACCGGCCAGGTCGAGACGGTGCTCTCGCGCGGCGAGGTCGTCATCGACCGACGCACGTACACCGGCCGTACCGGCCACGGCATCTACACCCCCAGAGCCACCTGTCAGTACCTGAACTAGGGGGTGTCTTGCCGATCATGGCCGGGTCCGCGGCGCCTGGCACGGCACCTCGCGGCGTTGCCGAAACGCCCCAATAGCTCCGCTATCGAGACGCTCCGGCGCCTTGCGATGCACCGCACCAGACGCCGCGGCCTGATCCGACCCTGATCGACAAGACACCCCCTAGGAGCAACGGCAATGGACTTCGGACTCGTCCTCCAGACGGACCCGCCCGCGTCGGCCGTGATCAGCCTGATGCGCCGCGCCGAACGCAACGGCTTCCGCTACGGCTGGACCTTCGACTCGGCGGTGCTCTGGCAGGAGCCCTTCGTCATCTACAGCAGCATCCTGGAACACACCGACCGGCTCACCGTGGGCCCCATGGTCACCAACCCGGGCACCCGCACCTGGGAGGTCACCGCCTCCACCTTCGCCACCCTCAACGACATGTACGGCAACCGGACCGTGTGCGGAATCGGCCGGGGCGACTCCGCGATGCGCGTCGCCGGGCGCCCGCCCAACACCCTGGCCCGGCTCGGCGAGGCCATCGACGTCATCCGCGACCTGGCCGAGGGCCGCGAGGCCGAGGTGGACGGCAGCCCGGTCCGCATCCCCTGGATCAAGGACGGAAGGCTCCCCGTCTGGATGGCCGCCTACGGCCCCAAGGCCCTCGCGCTCGCCGGGCAGAAGGCCGACGGCTTCATCCTCCAGCTCGCGGACCCGTATCTCACCGAGTGGATGATCAAGGCGGTGCGGGACGCGGCGGCCGGGGCCGGACGCGACCCGGACTCCGTCACCATCTGCGTCGCCGCCCCCGCCTACGTCACCGACGACGACTCGCCCGAGGCGCTGGCCCACGCCCGGGACCAGTGCCGCTGGTTCGGCGGGATGGTCGGCAACCACGTCGCCGACCTCGTCGCCCGGTACGGCGAGCACTCGGGCCTGGTCCCGGACGAGCTGACCGCGTACATCAAGGACCGGCAGGGCTACGACTACAGCCACCACGGACGGGCCGGGAACCCCGACACCGCGTTCGTCCCCGACGCCATCGTCGACCGCTTCTGCCTGCTCGGCCCGGCCGCCGCCCATGCCGAGAAGCTGAGACACCTCAAGGGTCTGGGCGTCGATCAGTTCGCGGTGTACAACATGCACGACGCCCGCGAAGCCACCATCGACGCCTACGGCTCCGCCGTCATCCCCGCCCTCACCGACTGACGGCCCCCACGGTCGTACGCGAACCCCCCGCGCCCCGCCCCGCACGGCACCGCCCCGAGCGAAGGGTCCAGCCGCCATGACATCGACCGCGCCACCCTCCCCGTCCTCCGCCCCGGAGCCCATACCGGCCTCCTCCGACCGCGTCGAACTCGCCCCCGGCGCCGTCCCCGACGACAACCGCTTCGTCAACGCGGACCTGCTGCCCGTCCCCCTGGCACGGCGCAACTGGAACACGTACAACTTCACCGCCCTCTGGGTCGGGATGGCCCACAACATCCCGTCCTGGCTGCTCGCCTCCGGTCTCGTCGCCCTCGGCATGGACTGGAAGCAGGCCGTCCTCACCATCGCGCTCGCCAACCTGATCGTGCTCGGGCCCATGCTGCTCACCGGCCACGCCGGGCCCAAGTACGGCATCCCCTTCCCGGTGCTGGCCCGGGCCTCGTTCGGGCTGCGCGGCGCCAACCTCCCGGCCCTGATCCGGGCGGCGGTCGCCTGCGCCTGGTTCGGCATCCAGACCTGGATCGGCGGCGTCGGCATCTTCACGCTGCTGGGCAAGGTGTTCGGCGGCTGGGCCGAGGCGTCCGACATCGGCGGGCAGCCCTGGACGCTCTGGCTGTGCTTCGTCCTCTTCTGGGCCCTGGAACTCGCCATCATCTACCGGGGGATGGACGCGCTGCGCCGGTTCGAGAACTGGGCCGCGCCCTTCGTCATCGTCGGCGCGGTGGTGCTCCTGGTCTGGATCGCGGTCAAGGCGGGCGGCTTCGGACCGCTGCTCGACCAGCCGTCGGAGCTGGGCTGGGGCAAGGACTTCTGGCCCGTCTTCTTCCCGTCCCTGATGGGCATGATCGCCTTCTGGGCCACGCTCTCCCTGAACATCCCGGACTTCACCCGCTTCGGCGCGGGCCAACGCGCCCAGATCCGGGGCCAGTCGCTCGGACTGCCCACCACGATGACCCTGTTCGCGCTGCTCTCGGTGCTCGTCACCTCCGGCTCGCAGGCCGTCTACGGCAAGGCCGTCTGGGACCCGGTCGAGCTGGTCGCCCACACCGACAACGTCTTCGGACTCCTCTACGCCCTGGTGACCGTCCTGGTCGCGACGATCTCCGTCAACATCGCGGCGAACGTCGTCTCACCCGCGTACGACCTGGCCAACCTCGCGCCGAAGTTCATCAGCTTCCGCACGGGGGCGCTGATCACCGGAGTCGTCGGCGTCGTCATCATGCCGTGGAAGCTCACCGAGACGCCCGAGCTGTACATCTTCACCTGGCTCGGCCTGGTCGGCGGGCTGCTCGGCACGGTCGCCGGCATCCTGATCGCGGACTACTGGATCGTCCGCCGCACCGTGCTCGACCTCGCCGATCTCTACCGGCCCGGCGGGCGCTACTGGTACACGGGCGGCTGGAACTGGCGGGCCGTCACCGCGTTCGCCGTCGGCGGGGTCCTGGCGGTCGGCGGCTCCCACTCGAAGCCGGGGGAGGGGCCGTTCCCCTCGGACGGCGTCATCCCGTTCCTGAAACCGCTCGCGGACTACGGCTGGGCGGTCGGCCTCGCGGCCTCGCTCGTCGTGTACGTGGCACTGATGGCGGGCCGTCGCAAAGGGTGAATGCCGCCTGAGTGCGCCGGCGTTCGTTCGGCGTACTCAGGCGGCCTCTCGGTCAGGACGACTTGCAGTTCACCTTGATCGGTGCGGCGGCGGCGTGCCGGTTGTTCGCGCCGCTGCCCCGGTTGTCGAGGACGATCGATATCTTGCCGGTGCTCACCGGGAACGTCCCCGCGTTCACCCACTGTCCAAGGTGCGCGGTCTGGTTGATCTCGAAGGTGTCGACCACGGTGCTCGACTTGGCTTCGAAGTACCGGTGCACCGTGTAGTGGGCGGGGCTGCCGCCGACGTAACTGACGTCCCTGACGTTCGGGATGAAGACCGAGACCTGACAACTGCCCCTGTCCACATCGCCAGTGGGGAACTTCCACTGCGCCCAGTCGGTCGTCTTCGTGGAACTGCCGGACATCGGAAGGCTGTAGTAGAACCCACTGCACCCGTACGAGGTCTGGCTGCCGCCGCTTCCGCGCCACCCCTCGTTGCTGTCGCGCCACCGGTCGGACGTGGCGAAGCCCGGGGTGTTGCAGCCGGGGCCTATGAAGTGGCTGTACGTGACGGGGGCCACTTGGGCGCCGTCCTTGGCGGGGGAGCCGGCCGGGGGCTTGCCGGAGCTGCTGTGATCGGCGGCCGCCTCCTCGGTGGTCCCGGACGTCTTCGCCGTGGTGTTCCGTGTCGTCGTGCCCGTCTTTCCAACCTCGTGTCCGGCGCTCTTCCCCTCCGGGGCGCCGGCCTCGTGCACGCCTCCGATCTTCGCGCTGTCGCCGCCCTTGCCGTTCGGCCTCGAGCCCGTCGGCTTGCCCTTGCGCGGGGCCCGGGTGGTGTCGTCGCCCGGCGCGTTCTGCCGACCGGGGACAAAGCCGGGGCCCGAGCCGTCGGGGCCCATCCGGCTGCCGGCCGGGGCGGCGGCTGAGGTCGGAGCGGTCTCGTCGTCCGAGCCGGACAGGCCGGAAATCAGGAGAGTGGCGCCCATGAGGATCACGCCCCCGGCCACGGCGGCGGCGACCAGGGGTTTTCCGGGGCGGCCGGGGGTGGTGGCGGGTTGTGCGGGGGCGGGGGGCGCCTCTTCCTCCGCCTCCGTCCGGGCTTCGGGTTCGCCGTCCGGGTCGGTCTCGGGCCGGGCCCGGGCCTGTCCGGCTTCCGGTGCGCCCTGGCCCTCTGTCTCGGCCTCGGTCTCTGCCTCGGGGGCCGGTGCGGTCTGCGGCCGGACCGCTTCCTCGGGTTCCGGAGGGGCCGACGCCTTCTCGGGGAACAGCCCGGTGACCGGTTCCTCGGCCGGGGCCTGGACGGCCACCGCGCGGGCGGCGGACTCGCTGGTTGTCATGAAATGCCTTTCAGATGAAGCAGGGCGAGGGGAGGGGCGCCACCGGTTCAGGCGCGGCGCGGAAGGGGGCCGGTGCAGCGGGCGGGCCAGCCGGCCCCGGAAGTGCTGTCGACCGGACCGGCCGCCTCGTCGAGCCGGGCGACCACGTCAGGTGGCGGCTGCCTGAACTGAGCTGTTCCTTCAGGCACTTCGGCCAGAAGTACGCGCGCCGGGCGCTCCCCGGCGGCTGCGTGCGCGGCCAGCACGGTGAACTCCGTGCCCGCCGCGAACAACGCCCTCACACCGGCGTCGCCCGGATCCGCCAGCATCGACGTGCGCCGGGCGGTCATCGGCCGAATGACGTACCGCACGTGGTCCTGCGGCGGCGACGGAGCGCCCTTCTGCTCCAGGTGCACGACGTCGAGCGGGGCGTCGCACCGCAGCACGGCCCCCACCACGGCCTCGTCCGCGATGCCGGGTCCGGGCACGGCGCGCATCAGCGTGCCCCTGAGTGCCGGCAGCCTGCGGAGCCCGGAGGCGAGACAGGCGGCATACGGTGCCAACTCGCCTTCCGTGTACCCCGCTTCGGCCGCGAGCGCCAAGGCGCCGAACCGCCCGTCGGGCGGCGACGCCAGGTACAGGTGTACGGCGACGAGGTCGACCCGGGCCTGCTCCTCGGCGGGGCCGCGAAGTGCGGGGAGCCGGACCATCGTCCGGTTGACCGGCCCGGTGTAGTCCGCCCATACGGCCGCCGCCAGCTCGCGGAAGGCGGCCCGGTCGGCGTCGCTGCTGAAGCCGGTCGCCGCCCGCGCGGGTGCGGCGAGCCGGGGCGGGCGCGGAGTCGTCGCCGCGGCCGGGGGAGGTCCGGCCTCGGCCGTCCGCACCTCTGCCCGCGCGACCGGGGCCGCCGGGACCGGAGGGGCCGCCTCGGGCGCCGGGCCGAGGGCCGATTCGGTGCTGGAGCGGCTGCTCGTGGCCGGACGGGCGGCGCGGATCGGGGGCGGGACGGTTGCCGCGGTGGGCGCGGCGGTCGGGGGCGGCGGGGTCCCGGGTTCCGGCCCGGTCGGGGCAGGCCCGGGTGGCGGGGTGGTCCCGGACTCGGTGGTGGGTTCGGGCAACGAGAGGGGCGGGGTTTCCGGCCCGGCGCCTTCGGGGGTGAGAGCGGCCTCCCGGGTCGGCGTGGATTCGGGCCCCGTCGCCGGGGTGGGCGACGCGGCGGGCGTGGACGCGGAGCCCGGGGTGGAGTCGGGGCCTGTGGCGGGCTCGGGGTCCGGGGCGGCTTCGAGGTCCGGGGCGGGCGCCGGCCTCTCGGGCACCGGTGCGGCGCTCGCGGTGAACGCCAACCCGTGGCGGATCGCGAAGCGCCGCAGCGTGGCCACCGTCTCCCGGTCCGCGTCGGCCGGCGCGGAGACCTCGGCGTGTTCGCGCACCTCCTCGTCCAGTTCGGGCAGCAGGGCCGCGAGCGCGTCGAGGAGGGTGTCCCGCTCCGCGTCGTCCGTGTCGGCGTCGCCGATCTCGATCCGCGCCGCTCGCGCCTCGGCCGGGCGCTCCAGGACGGCGTGCGGGGGCGCCGAGGAGATGCCCACCCAGAGGCCCGCCCGCACCGCCACCGCGTAACACCCCTCGCCCAGGCGCCGGACCGCAGGCTCCGAGCCGGGTTCACCCACGGTGGCGGGCAGCAGCCAGTGCACCGGTCGAGGACCGTCCGTCCCGGCAGGCCCACAGCGCACCGACGCGAGCAGCGCGGGCCAGGCGGAGGTGCCGTCCGGCGCGGTCAGCCAGATCCGCTCGCGGTGGGCGTCGGCCGAGGGGAGGGGCACGCCCGTGCAGACCTCCACCTCGGCGCCGAGCAGGTCCGCCGTCCGCCGGGCGGCGGGCAGCAGATCGTCACCGCCGGCCGGTGCGAGCCGCGCCCGGTCCCGCAGGCGGGCGGGCAGCCGGGCGAGCAGCGCGGCCAGGTCCTCAGCCGCGTCGGGCCGTGCGCCGCCCACCAGCACGGTCATCCGCTCCGGGTGCACCGCGAGAGCGTACGCCGCGTGACCGGGGCCGGGAGCGGCGGCTCCGGCGGGACTGAGCAGCAGGCCCGCCGGAATCCGGTGCGCCGCACAGCCGCCCAGGTCCCCGAGCGGGACCCTGGCCAGCGCCCGCTGCCAGTGGGGCGCCGGGAGGCGGGCGCCCAGGGCCACGGGCTCCGAGCCCGGCGCGAACCGCCACCAGCCGCCTGCGGGGGTCGTCGGCTCGGCGACGTACAACCCGCCGCCGGGCACCAGGACCGCCGCCGCGTCCGGAGCCTCGATTTCCAGGTCCCACGCGTCGGCCAGCCGCTGGGCGAGGGGCAGGAGCCCGTCGGGCTTGGGCGCGGCGGCGCCGGACATCACCAGGCGGGCGGCGGTGCGGTGCTCGTCTCGGAGCCGGGCGAGCAGGCCGCCCAGTTCCTCGCCGAGGTTGCCCGCCGCGTCCGCCGGGACGTCCACGACGATCACCGGCCGGTCCCGGTCGACGGGCAGGCGGCGGGCCAGGTCGCGTACGGACGTACGGCGGTCGGCGGAGGAGCGCAGCAGGAAGCCGGCCGCACCACCCGCCCCGGTCTCCGTTCCGAACTCCTCGACCACCGTGTGCGGCGCGGCAGGTGCGGTGGCGGTGGGCGCCGGCGCAGAGGGGCGTCTGCGCCAGATGCGCCGGTTCACGCCGCACCTCCGGTGAGGATCTCCAGGGCGAGGTCGGAGAGCCCCGGCGGGGGCGGCGGCACCTTCACGTCGTAGGTCCGGATGACGGCGTTCTCGCTGACGCGCTCGATGGTGGCGAGGTAGTCCTGCGGCAGGTTCTGCATGCTTTCCTGACTGGTGTTCACCATGAGCCCTCGGTCGCGTACCGCGCTCGCGGAGTCGTGGCGCCGGAAGAGGTGGCGGTTCTCGGGCGCTTCACGGGCGTCGGAGTACTCGTCGGCGAGACCGAGGTAGTGCAGGATCTCGTGGACGAGCTCCGCGTCGCTGTGCCCCACGTCCCAGGTGCGCTGGTCGGCACGGTTCGGAGTGCCGTCCGCCCGGGAAAGCGTCACCGCCTCGCTGTGCGTGCCTTCCTCCTCCGAGAACTCGGCCGTCACATGGAGCTGGTCGCCCGAATCCGGCAGCACGTAACCGGCGTTGACGATGGTGTCCAGGGCCGACTGCACCCGGGCCTCGAAGTCTGCCAGGTCCTGTCGGGTCAGCCCGTCGGTGAGGCGGATGGGGAGCGGGACGAAGAACTGCCGCACGATCCGGCCGTCCGGCATCCGCATCCGGCGCACGTGGTTGCGGATCAGCGTCATGGAGCCCTTGAGGCGGCCCGCCTCCCGCCGCGTCTGGACCTGCTTCGGATCGAAGCGTTCGGTGTGGACGGCGGCCGTATCCGTCTCCTCGAACCGTGCCACCTCGTGCGGCAGCACGGGATTCTTCGTCCGTTTCCCCGGCGCACGGGTGCGGTCGGTGCCGGACTGGCCCCCCGGCGGTGTCGTGACGGTCCCGGGGCTCTTCGCCGCGGGCCACTCGGGGGTGAGGGACGCCAGGGACTGGGCGGTCGGGTCCGTGACCGGGGGCACCTGGAAGCCGGGCACCGAGGTATCGCGGTCGAGGTGGGCCCGGGCGAGTGCGGGGCCGAGCGCGAGCATCTCCGCCTGCGCCGCGATGTGCAGGTTCTCGGCCTCCTGAGCGGCCAGGCGTGCCCGGTGCCACAGGAGGTCCAGCCGGGCGGCGTGCTCGACCCGCAGGGCGCTCGCCTGCTTCTCGCGGAGCTCCTCCAGCAGCCTTTCCGCGGCGTGCAGTTCGTCGTAGGATGCGACCTCGCTCTCCAGCGGCGCCATCTCCTCGCGCAGCATGGAAGCGCGCCGCGTCAGCATGTCGACGCGGTCGGGGGTCGCCCGGCCGAGTTCGTCGTGGGTGCGTCGCAACAGAGCCTCCGCCTGGGCCAGGGCGGCGCGTGCCTTCGCCTCGGCCACCTCGTCGCCGGCCACACGGGTGAGCTTCTCCGCGTGCTTCTGCCGGGCCAGGTCCACGTCGAGATCTGCGGCGACGCGGCTCTCCTCGGCGCGCCGCAGCGCCCCCTCCGGGTCGGCGTCCGGTCTGCGTCGGCCGTGCTCGGCCTCGAACAGCTTCAGCTGCTCGCGTGCCGCGTGCAGACGGCTGCGCGTCCCGTCTACATCGGGGAACGGGGACCCCTCCGGGCGGAAAGTCCAGATGCGGGTGCCGTCCTGGTCGCGCAGAGCGAGCTCCACGGTGCGCCCGCTCTGCTGGGCGATGATCTGCGCGCGGTACAGGGCGTCGAGGCGCGCTTCCGGAGTGGGATTCGTCCCCAGGTCCAGCCACAGCTGCGGCACCGCACCCGCCGGGAGTGAGCTTTCCGCGGCGAGGATCATGGACGCGATCTGGGCGAGGGTGCTGTTCCGCACGTCCGGGGCGGACAGGTCGAAGACGCCCTCGCCCCGGTCCGCCTCGTCGAGCACGCCGAGCCCGAGCAGGTCACGCTCGGAGACGCGCATGACGGCGGTGCCGGTCACGTACCGCACCTTGCCGTCCTTGCCCGTCACGGTGGTCACGGTGTCGACCTCTACCAGGTGGGTGACCAGGCCCTGTTCGGCGTCGATCGGGCCGGACGTTCCGGTCTTCTCCCAGTGGCGGGAGACGGCGGAGGCGCCACCGCCCTGTCCGCTCGACCGGGACTGGCTGAGAGGTGTGGAGCCGCCGAAGTCGAAGCCGCCGCCCGCATTCGTGGTGCCGGTGATTCCCAAGCCCAGCGCCGCGTTCCGTGCGTTCGAGGACGATGTCGACGTGGTGAAGCCCGTGATCCGCAGCCGGTCCAGCGTCACGTTCTTGGTGGAGTCGAGGAGACGCGGACGGTAGAGCTGGGTGGAAAGGGTGACCTGGGGGTGCTTCCCGGTGCCGGTGACCGCGCCGCCCGCACCGGCGGCCATGCGCACCGGGTCCATGGTGATCTTCCCGCCGTGCACCAGCTCGGTCAGCCGGACGGCGGCGCTCTCCGCCGAGGTCCCGGAAGTGAGGTCACCGCCGGCGAGGCTGGGCTCCAGTTCCTGGACCGCGCGCAGCAGCTCGTCCTGGGTGTTGAGGGCGTACACGACCTCGTCGCCGGTGGGCCGCAGCGGAGTCGCGGTCTGGAGCGGGCCCGAGAGGCGGGGATCGGTGGAGGTGGTGCCGCGGACCACCGGCTCCCACGTGCGCTGCGGATTTGGTTGCTCGTCGTGGTCCCCGGCGAACCGGAGGACAACACGGCCGTCGACCTCGATCGAGCCCTTCTGTTCGCCGTCGACGTCGAGGCTGGCGCCGAACACGTAGCCGAGTGTGAACTCGTTGCCGCCTTCCACACGTTGCCATACCCGGTCCTCGGCGCTGAGGTTGGTGCTCACGGTATCCGTGCGCACGCTCGAGCCGCTGAACGACGGGTTGGGGGTGACACGCCCGAACGGCAGCAGGCGCGCGATGCTGAGCGACAGCCCGACCCCCCAGCGGCTGGTCCGGCTGTGGCTCGTCGCGACGTTGGCCGGTGCGTGCGAGGAGTAGTTCTCCACGCCCGCGCCGGTGTTCGCCCGGCTGCCGCGTACGCGCCGCAACTCCTCCTTGGTCCAGTTCGGTTTGCCGTGCATCCGGACCGTGACCGTACGCGTGACGAGGCCGTCCGTGTACGGGAAGGTGAAGGTGAGCTCCCCGTCCGCGCCGCGGCCCGGCAGGGCGGCGAGGGCGATGGGGGAGGTGTAGTCGGCGATGCGCTGGGCCAGGCCGGGCACGTAGTTGCGGTGGCCGGGGGTGAGGCTGCCGGGCGCGTGCGCTGTCACGAGCTCGGTGAGTTGTTCGCGCAGGAGGTGAGGGCGCCGCGGGTCGTCGTTGGTGGCGGGCGTGGTTTGCGCGGTCTGTGTGGTCTGAGTGGTCTCGGTGGTCTCGGTGGTGCCTGGGGGGTCGAGTTTCTTCTCCAGGGGCGTCGCCTCCAGCACGGCGGCGAGGCCGAGCACACCGTGCTCCACGAAGTGGTGAGGCAGTTGTGGGCTCCCCGGGGCCGTGCCGCCCTCGTCGTCGTGGACGAACGACTCCAGCATCGTTCCGCTGCGGCGCAGTTGGGCGTCGGTGGCGAGGAACGTGATGCCGCCCGGCACGTGCACCGTGCGGGTGACGGGTGGTGCGGTCTCGTTCAACGGCGAAACCCGCCGGTGGCCGTGGCGCACGGTGATTTCGTACCGGATGTCGGCGTTGATCCGGTGCTGCGCGCCGCTCTCGGAGGGCACCCGGGTGATGTTGGTCGAGGCGGACGTCGTGGCCGACGAGCCGGTGCCGAACCCATAGATGCCCTTGAATGACCCGCCCCCCGTGGTCGTCGGCGCCGTCTCCTGCTGCTCCACCTCCTCCCGGCTCTGCCCGTACTTCCCGGCGAGTCCGAGGCTGAACTCGTGCGAGGTGGCCTTCGTTTTTTGGTGCGACGCGCTGTCCGTAACGCCGATGTCCGTCTCGCCGTACTGCGTGACGAGACCGAGGTCCTTCGGGTTGGTGAGGACCGCCCGTACCTCGACCACCAGGTCGGTGCCCGCCGTCTTCCCGGGCACGAACAGGTCGTCGATGACGAAGACGCCCTTCACCAGCTGGTGTGCCCGCGCCAGCAGGGCGGCGGGGGACAGCTGGGCGTGCAGCGCCTCGTGCAGCAGGATCGTCCCGTCGGTGGAGTCGCCGCCGGACACGAACTGGTGGAGCGCATTCCCCAGATAACCGAAGGCGGACTTTGTGACGTCGAACCAGGACGACGACGGGAGCGGAGGCGGAGGCGGAGTGTCGCCGATCTCTCCCCGCTCCGCCAGGTCGTCCAGCTCGTACTCCTCCGGCCACGCGCCGGGCATGGACGCGTTGTCCCCTCCGGGAGCCTGCGCGGACTGCTGTACGGGCGCGGACTGCTGGTCCTTCTGCCCTGCCGCGATGTCCGCCAGGATCGACTCGACCGCCTGGTACAGCTGTTTGCTGCCCCGCAGCACGTCCACGAGGGAGCTGTCGGGAAGCAGGAAGGTGGTGTCGTCGGCGGGAAGCGGGGTGCCGACGGGCTCGACGACGGCCTCTTCGTACGTCTGCGGGACCTGCGTCGTGCGGTCATGCGGCACGGCGAGGTCGACGTTCACCTCCTGGTCCTTCGAGGTGAAGGAACCGCCGGGCAGCGGCCCGGATTCCGTCACGATGTTCACCGCGAAGACGGCCGGAACGCGGAAGACCTCGGTGGTCTGATTGGACGTCAGGATGAACTGCGACTGGGAGAGGCCGCCGCCCGCCGTCGAGGTGTCCGTCATCTGATACGTGTACTTGTAATCGAGGGTGCCGGCGAGGCCGAGGGGCCCGGGAGGATGGCCGCCGCCCTGCCCGCCGCCTCCGCCCGTCCACGTGGTGCCGGAGGACTGCTGACCGGTGCCCGGCAGGGAGACGGTGCTGATGCTGGGCAGGTGGACACCACTCAGCGTGTTGGTGTGGGTGGTTGACCTGTCCTCGCGCAGGTCGCGGTCGAGGGTGAAGTCCAGGCGTACCCGTTCCTCTCCTCCGCCCAGCGTGGGCTTGCTGAAGTACTGGGGGGAGCCGCCGTCGACCAGTTCGTCCAGCATGCCGAGCATGCCGTACTGGGACTCCAGCAGGGACAGCCTGCGCAGGTTCTCCAGCTGAGTCAGGACCAGACGCTGGTCCCCGACTCTGTACGGCTTCGGCTGCGGCAGGTAACCGTTGTCCCGGAGCCAGCCGCGGGCCTGGTCGAACACCGTGCCGACACCGTCGCCGTGGACCGCGAGCGGGGTGGTGGTCAGACCGATCGAGTCCAGGTGTGCCACCTCGGGGGGCGGCTCCTTCTCCGCTCCGGCGGCGGGTATGGTCGCGGCCCCGGGGCTCAGGGTCCTGATCCGGACACGCGTGGGAGGCATGTCGAGCGGCGTGCTGCGCGTGCCGTCCGTCGGAATGAACTCCACCTTGTAGACCACGTTCGCCGGCGTCAGGATGTGTCCGTCGTTGGTGCGGATGTTGTGCGTCACGCTGTGCATCGCACCGGCGCCGAAGGCCCGGTCCCACTGCTTGTTGTAGCTGCCCTTGAGCTGGAACGAACCATTGGGGTTGAAGTCCCGGAACGCCTTGTCGGCCTCGGCGGGCATCTCGTTGAAGGCCACACCCGCCGCGAACTCGGGGCCGACCGCCGAGGACACCTTCGCCAGCGAGTCGGCCTTCAACTGGCGTTCGAGGAAGCGCTCCAGGCTGTACTTGGAGCCCACCCTGATGTCGGGGGCGTCCGTTCGGCCCTGGATCTCGGCCGTGACCTTGAACATGCCGAGTGCGGCGCCGTTCTTCTTCAGCAGCACCGGCGAGAACGTACCGACGGTGCCGCCGGGCCGGTCCGTTTCGTGCTGGATGGGGAGGGCCCCGAGCAGGTACTCCGCGCCGAAGTACTTCTCCACGGCGCGCAGCGAGTCCGGCCCGAGCAGGGCGAGTTCCTTCCCGAACCGCTCGCGCACCTCGCGCAGCAGGCTCCCCGGATCGGACATGGAGTCCATGACCCACAGGGGCGAGGTGGCCAGGTGCCTGGCAAGGTCCTCGGGCGTCGCGAACACCTTGCCGCCCTCCGTGCCGTAATCGGGCAGGGCCAGGTGCTCGGGGAACCAGGCGGTCACCGTGCCCAGTTCGCTCCCGTCCTGGCCGATCGGCTGGAACGGCTCGGAGGTGGACGCCCGCACACGGCCGGACACCGTGTAGTCGAAGGGGCTGGCCGTCTCCGTACTGCGTAGCAGACTGGTGGAGTTGACCGCGCCGCTCACCGTCGATGACAGGTTCGTCTGCTGGTGGGTGGCGTTGATGTTGAAGCTGAACGGTGTTCCGGTGGTGACCCCCGTGATCCAGGAGAAGAAGTGCGAGAGCGCGTTCACCGACACCGTGCGCACGGCGGTGGTCGACGCCGTGTGCGTGGTGTCGAGCACGGCGGTCTGCCGCTGTTCGTTGTTGTGCGGCGGCTGCCGCTTGCCGGTCCCGTGGAGCGCGGAGGGCCTGGGCCGGGACAGCTGGAGCTGTACGTCGAGCGCGTAGGGCTTTCCGTTGACCGTCACGGTGATGGTGTGGCCGTCCTTGCTGAACAGCATCACCCGGTGGTCGTGGAGCGCCTGCGGCGAGAGCAGGGTGGAGAGTTGGGTGCGGGCCTCGTCGAGCTGCTCCAAGGGCAGGCCGGTGATGTCCTTCAGCCGTTCCAGGGTCTCCTTCTGGAGGTTCTTAGCCACCTCTTCCGTGACGGGTTCGAAGTGGACACCGCTGATGCCCTCGCTGTCCTGAGTCCCGAAGGTTTCCACCTCGGTGGAGACCGGGTTCTCCGTGTCGGAGAGCGGGGAAACCAGCTCGGTGGCGTCGGACCGCTCTATGTCCGACTCGGATGGGATCACGATGGCCGTATGGAGAGGGGAGTCCTGCGATGAGGGCGCCTGGCTGGGGCTCCAGGACGAGTTGCCGCCATTGTCGAACGTGTTCGAGTCGTCACTCCGGGCAATACGCTTCTGCCCGGGGGAGAGCGGGACGTCGTTCGAGGACTCGGTGGGCGGTACGGGTTGCTTGCTCGTGGTCTCGGGCTGCTGCTTGTTCTCGGCTTCGAGCTGCTTGTTCTCGGTCTCGGACTCCCGCTTCCGGTCGGTGTTCTCCTGGTTCTCCTGCTCCTCGACGACGGTCTTCGAGGTCGTCCTCGGAAGGTTCGGTGCCTGACCCGTCGGCGAGGACGTGGTGGTGGACGAGGAGTTGGGGGTGTTGGCCGACACCTGATTCTTCTGCGCGTTGTCCACGACGGGCGGTGCCGCCGCGGTGTGCGTCGGCGGCGTCGTGGACGTGGTCGCGTGCGGCGTCGCGGTCGGTGGACCGTTCGGTGCCTGCGGCACCTGGGCCACCTGCGCCACGGGCGAGACGAGAGGCGTGTCGTCGTCCCCGGGCGCGGTGTCCTCGTCGTCCAGCGTGAGGTGGTCCAGGTCCAGCGGGTCGAAGGTCGCCTCGGTGTCCTGCGTGACCGCGAGGGCGGCCTGGGAGCCGCCGTCCCCTCCGGTGCTCTCGGTGCTGATGCCCGCAGCCCCGCCCGTGCTCGCAGCCCCGCCCGTGCTCGCAGCCCCGTTCGCAGCCCCGCCCCCGCCGGAGCCGTCGTCGGACGGTCCGCCCGGAGCCTGCGCCCCGTGGCCCGGCAGCTTCAGCCCCGCCTCCAGTACCGAGTTGCGCAGGTCCGCGCCGAAGTGCTCACCCCGGGTCTCCAGCAGGTGCCCGATCCGGCCCTCGGCCATGCCCGAGCCGAAGGTCAGCCCGGACGTCTTGAAGGTGTGCTCGTCGCTGAAGACCAGGTTGTACGTGCCCTCGGAGACGGCCGCGTGCACCCCCTCGAACACGCCCTTACCCAGCCCGAGCGCCCCGGCGCCCGCCACCGATCGCAGGACGTTCCGGGCGAGGACATCGGCTGCGCCCTGGCTCAGCACCTTGCCCAGTGGACCGCCCGTCACTTCCTTGCCCAGCGGTGCGAGGGCCCTGCCGAGGGACTCCGGGAGGTCCGGCTTCCCGGTGTGGGTGAGCAGCGCCTTCGCCCACGCCCGGCCGGCGTCCCGTGCCTCGTTGCCGCCGAGGTGCTTCTTGAACGTGTCGCCGACGGCGTGCACGAATGCGTCCCCGGCCGCCTTGGCGCCGGGCCCCGCCGTCTTCGGCAGGTGGTCGGCGAAGTTCTTGGCGATGTCGTCCCCGAAGGTCTTCGGCGCCTTGGGGCCCACACCGGTCGGGCCCTTCGGTCCGTGCACCGGCGGGGGCGGCAGGGCCTTGTCGATCTCCTTGCCGAGGGTCCGGCCGCCGTCCTTCCCGAAGATCTTCGCGAGGCCCTTGCCGAACTTGTTGCCCAGGAACTGGAAGGGACCCGCCAGAAGCCCCTGGACCATTCCGGAGAGCGCCGCGCCCTTGGTGAGCGTGCCGTCGTACGTGTCGCGGGAGCCCTGGTTCAACTGCGACCACTGGACGAGGAGGTCCATGGCGACCCCCATGCCCACATTGATCACCTCGTGCATGAGGACCGTCATCACGAGCCGCCCGAGCCACGAGCGGATGAGGAAGCGGACGACGGCGACCTTCGCCAGGTACGCCTGAATCGACGCGCCGAAGAAGAACGCCAGGGCCGCCGCGACGACCGCCTCCAGCAGGAGTTCCACCAGCTGGGCGATGATCATGTACTTGGTGTACTGGAGCTGCGTCGCGCCCGCGCGGGTGAAGTCGCCCAGCAGCTTCGCCTGGTCCGCGACCGCGTCGAAGTAGCTGAGTCCCTCCTCGCCGATGAAGCTCTTCATGGCCGCCTGGTACATCGCGGCGGCGTCCCCGTCGAAGCTCTGGCGGGTGAACCCAAGAGCCTCGGAGATCTGCTGCTTGAAGTCGTTCGACAGCTTGCCGTGCAGGTCCTTGTGGACCTCGGCCAGCTCGAACATCCTGTCCTCGTCGCCGTTCGGCGGCTTCTCGCCGGTAAGGGCGGCGAACAGCCAGGCGCAGTCGGGCGGGAACTCCAGGGACACCGGTCAGCGCCTTCCGGTGTGCACGTTCAACGTGTCGGTGATGCCCTGCTGCAGCTTGCCGAAATTCCTGGCCGCGTCCTTCAGGCTCTGCGAACTGCCGAGGAGCGCGGCGGCCAGCTCCCGTATCCCGGTACGGGCGGACTCGACGCCCTCCCCGTACTTCTCGCCGAACTTCTCGCCGAACTCCCCGTCCCCCCAGCAGCCGTGGTACGACGTGATCTTGTCGAGGTAGTCGTCGCGAAGCAGCTTGATCTTGTCCGCGACGTCGCCCATGTCCTCGCCGCTCTTGCCCAGTTTCTCGGTGTCGACATCGAGGGACGTCATCGCCGGGCCTCCCCTTCGCGCGGTCCGCCGTCGGCGGGCTCGTCCTCGACCAACTCGTCGAGCAGAGCTCCCGACGGCCCTGCGACCGGCGCCTTGACCGGTGGCGTCGGCATTCCCGCCTCCCGCATCGGGGCGAACAGCTCGTCCCAGTCCAGCTCCTGGAAACCTCCCTCGTCCGTCGGCGACATCCCCGGCAGCGGGCCGAACGGGCGGTACACGTCGGCCAGCTGTTCCGCCGCCTGCGTGCGGGCGGCGGCGATGGTGGTCATCAGGACGCTCGCCAGCTGGGCCGGAGGCATCGTCCGGTACCGGGTGCTGGGGAAACGGAGGTTCGTCAGCTGGCCCTGGGCCCCGACCGTGGCCTCCACCGTGCGGTCCTTCGACATCACCGTGGCCGATATCCGCGCCGCCGCCGCGCCCGCTTCCCGCAACCGGGCGCGGGTCTCCTCGAACTCGGCCAGCGCCTCCGCCAGCCGCTCCTCAAGGGGATCGCTCATGGTGTTACCGCCGTTCTCGTGAGGCGTACGTCCGCCGTCATCGTCCGATCACCGCCGACACGCCGCCTTCGTCGGTGCCCCAGGTCTCCTCGTCCTCGCTCACCCAGGTCGAGCGCTCCCGCTCGGCGCTCTGGGTGCCGGTGCCCGCGCCGCCGCCCATGCCGCCCATCGGAGGCATCATCGGCGTGCCGGAGCTGGTGGTGGCGGGCCGGCGCATCGCCGCCGCCTCCTCGGCCGCGAGCTGGGCCGCCCGTGTGCCGCGCGCCGACGCGGCCTCGCCCGCGGCCACCGACCGGGTGCGCTCACCCAGGGCTCCCGCGCCCGCCGCGGCCGGGGTGCCCGCGGTGAGCCCCTGCCCGCCCAGCGGGTTCAGCCCCAGCGGAGGAATCCGTCCGCCTGCCGTGCTGTCCCCGGCCGCGCCGGAGCCGTATCCGCCGTCCAGGAGCGAAGCACTGGCCGAGCCCTCCGGGTAGTCGTAGTAGTCGTAGTCGCCCCACCCGTCTCCGGAGCCGTTGGCGCCGAGCTCCGGGACGGTGCCGGTGGTCCGCCCGTACGCGTCCGTGGTGACCGTCCGTCCGTCCGGATAGCTGATCCGGTGGCCACCGTCCTTCAGCGTGGTGTCGACCGTTCCGTCGGGGTACGTGGTCGTGGCCGTCCCGTCCGCGTGGTGCGTGGTCAACGGACCCGTGCCGGCGGTGGCGTTCAGATGCTCGGTCGTCCGGTGGCCGTCGGCGTCGGTGGTGGTGTAGGTGCCGTCCGGCCCGAGCTTGGTGGTGCTGCCGTCCTTGTACGTCGTCGACACGGTGCCGTCCGCGCCGACCTGGGCGACCGAGCCGTCCGCGTACTGGACGGTGGACGTGCCCTTGCCCAGGTGGGAGACGGTCTTCGTGCCGTCCGGGTCGACGGTCGTGACGGTGCCGTTCGCCGCGACGGTGGTCTTCGTCCCGTCGGCGTGCGTGGTCGTCGTGGTGCCGTCCTCGCCGTACGTGGTGGTGGAGCCGTCCGGGTTCTGTGCCGTCGTGCCCGGCCGGGGGTGGGTGACGGCGCTGTGTCCCTGGGCGTCCGTGGTGGTGAGCGTGCCGTCGTGGGTGAGCTTCGCCGAGGACCCGTCCGGGTACCGGGTGAGCGTGGAGCCGTCCTTCCCGATGGTGGTCTTCGTTCCGTCCTGGTAGGTGACGGTCTCGCTGCCGTCCTTGTTCAGGACGGTCCGGGAGCCGTCGGGGTTGTCCGTGACCGTGGAGCCGTCGGGGCGGACGGTGGTGGTCGTGCCGTCCTTGTGCGCGATGGTGCGCGAGCCGTCCGGGTGGTACGTGGTCGTACTGCCGTCGGGGCCCTTCACCGTGCGGGGGGCGACGCCTCCGAGGCCGGGCGCGGTCGTCCCGTTGAGGCCGAGGACCGGCGGGAGGACACCCGCCGGCGTGGTCTCCTGGTGGCCGTCCGGGTAGGTGGTGGTGTGCGAGCCGTCGGGGTTCGTCGTGGTGAGGGAGCCGTCCGGGTTCGCCGTGGTGAGGGAGCCGCCGGGGCCGGTCGTGCCGTCGAGCCCGAACGAACTGCCGTCGCCCGTGCCGTTCAGGCCGAGCGGAGGTATCGCGCTCGGCGTCGTACCGTCGACGCCGCCGGGCAACGTACCGGAATCGTCGTCGCCGCTCGTGAACGGGTTCCCCGACGGAAGGTCACTCCCGTCGCCCAGCCCGGGGACGTCCGTCTTCGGACCGCCGCCGGCGAGGTCGTCCAGCTTGTTCTGCGCGTCCTCCTTGGCCTTGGCGGCCTCGTCGGCCGCGTTCGCCTCGGCGAGGGAGGAGATGCCCGGGGCGAACGTGAAGGAGGTGGTGGCGCCCGGCATCAGCATGGCCTGGTTGAGGTCCAGCATCGCCTGCTGCGCCGCGGTGTCCAGCGCGGTGAGGGTCGCAGTCCAGGAGGTGCAGGCCGCTTTGGACAGGGCCTTCCAGCTCTCCGGCTTGGTCAGGTCCCCGTAGACCGGGTGCGTGGTGAGGAAGCCGTCGCCCGCCTGGTTGTAACCGTACTGGTTCTGCTGCATGCGCCGGATGTTGTTCTCGTTCAGCCAGAGCGAGAGCTCGTCGAGGAGCTTGTCGAGGTGGGCGGTGCCCAGCCACATCCCGCTCGCGACCCAGGAGTCCCAGGCGAACCACAGCGTGGACGCGGCGTCGAAGACCGCCTGCTCGGCCTCCAGGATTCGGTCGCTGACGACGGAGTCGGAGTGGTACGTGGGGTCGCTGACGGAGGCGTTGCCGCCCCCGGCCGACGAGAGGTCGTTCAGCAGGTCCTTGTAGCCCGTGCCCAGCGCGTCGATGAGGTCCCGGAAGACATCGGCGCCGGTGCCCCGGTATGACGCGTACTCGCCGTCGAGATCCTTGACCCACTGGTCCAGCACCGGCGACTGGCTCCGGAAGTACGCGGTGACCCGGTCGAACGCCCGCGCCGTGGCGGGAAAGGTCCGCAGGTCCACCGAGTCCTCGTCCGCCACCGCCTTCGTGTGCGGGTACTCCGCACCGAACCCCGCCGTGTGGTGCTCGTTCAGCAGCTTCCGCACGGCCTGGCCGTAGCCCCAGTCGTACGCTCCCGCGTTCCCCGTGTCGCTCCAGTCGGCGCCGCTGGACGAGGACCACGGCAGGCTCAACTGGACGGTGTACACCTGGACCTTGGCCTTCGTCCCGATGGTCGGCGGACCGTAGAACTTGATCGTCCGCCCGAGCTTCGCGCCCGGTGTGTCCAGGGACGGAGTGGTCTCGCGGTCTCCGCTGCCGTGCGAGATGCTGATGAGCATCCACTCGCTGCCGTCGCCCGCCGCGGCGTCCGCACCGCCCACGGCCGCCACGTTGGCCCGGGTACCGCCGTCGAAACCGGTGAGCTGCTTGACGACGGACTCCCAGCTTGAGTCGACGGCCATGAGCGGTTCGTTCTCTTTCGGTCGGGGGTGTGCTGAACGGCGGTCAGGTCTGCTTGCTGGGCGCCAGGTCGGCGTTCACCGCGTGGAGGTCGTTCAGGAACTTCTGGCTCTCGATTTCGTCGAGACTGTCCTTCTGGGTCTTCTCCATGTCGGTGACCACCGTGCCCAGCTCACGTTTGATGTCCCGGAACAGCGTGAGCTGGTCCTCCTCGATGCCGTTCAGCGACTTGGCCGCCGAGGCGAGACAGGCGAGGAACGGGGCGGCCGACAGCGGGCCCGCGGACCCGTCGGAAGCCCCCAGCCTCCCCACCTTCAACGGCGTCTTGACGTAGCCGGTCTCCGCCGAGAGGAACTGGTTCGCCAGGGTGTTCATGCTGGGCGTCTCGTGCTGCGGGGTGTCCGCCATGAGGTCCGTGAGCAGCTTCACGAATCCCGCCACGTCGGTGTCGGTGAATCTGCGCAGGGTCTCCGTGTCCAGGTGGGACAGGTCGGTCGGCGGGGTCGCCATCACTGTTCTCCAACGGCTCTGCGGACGAGGACGGTCACCGGATCAGCGTCCGACGCGGATGCTGCCCCACTCCGAGGCGCTGCGGTTCTCGTGCCTGCGGTAGAGGTCCGAGATCTCGTCCAGCGTCGAGCTGTGCCGGGACAGCACCTGACCAAGCTGCTCGGTCGCGGTGTTCCAGCTGGTCTGCAGCGTCGCGTACGTCGCCGCGTCGGCACCCTGCCAGGCGCCGTGCAGGCCCTGCAGCTCCTCGTTGAGGGCGGTGACGAGGTCCTTGATGCGCTGCGTCTGCAGCCGCATGTCCTCCGCGGCCTGATCCACGTGCTTGTACTCGACGTGGATGATGCCGTCGGTCTTGTTGGAGTGGTCGTAGCCGGCGGGGGTGGTCATGGCGGACTCCTTACGGGGTGGGGAGCAGGACGGGCCGGAAGCGTGGGGCGCGGACTCAGGCCAGCTGGTCGAAGACGTTCTGCGACCTGCCGCTGGTGAGGATGGTGTCCGTGGTGTGCTGCTGGAGGTTGCGCTGCTGGACGCCGGTCTCCTGGAGCTTCTGCATCATCTCGCCGACGTTCTTCGTGATGATGTCCACCTGTGCGTTCCAGTCCGTCAGCAGGCGCTGGAACGCTCCGCCGTCCTGTCCGCCGTAGGCGGCCATCAACGTCCCCATGGTGGTGCGGACTTCCTGCTGGGACTGCTGGATGCCCGACTTCACCATGCTGAGCGCGGTGTAGCCCTTCTCGTTCTCGGACTGCGCCGACGTCTGGATGCTGCCCGGGGCGGGGGGAGTGGCCATGGCTGGTACTGCCTTCCTGAAGAGCGAGGAGGGACCGCTGTGACGTGGGGTGTGTCGATGCTAGGGAAACAGATGTGCCGGGAACAATGATTCGAGGTCAAATTTGAGCCCTAATTGATCTTTTGCGTGTCACCGCAGCGATCGCCGGCCCTCACGGGGGCCGCCCCGGTCGCCGCCGCGACGTCCAGGACCGGGCCCGTGGGCAGCATGTCCAGCAGCCGCGACGGCACGGCCTGAGCGTGACCGCCCTTGAGGCCCAGCCGTTCGACCGAATCCGCGTCCGGCAGCCGGTACTTCACCCCGGCGTCCGTGACCAGATAAGCCGTCGAGCCGATCGCCGCACCCCCGGCGCCCAGCACCTGGACGAGCGCCCCGCCCCCGGGTCGCACCGCCACCCCGTCCACCGCCAGGCAGGCCCCCGCGATCTCCGGACCGGCGGCAGGGGCGTCCGCCTTCGCGGCCCCCGGCAGCAGGGCGAGTCGTACCGTGGGCGAGGTCCCGTCCGGCCGCAGCTGCGCGCACACCGAGGTGCCGGGCCCCGGCTCCCGCAGCGCGGGCGTCCGGTCGGGCCACTGCGCGGGGTCCCGTGCGGCCGTCGCCTCCGGGGCGCGGTGCTGGGCGAGCTGGTCGGCGGTGAGCGCGATCGCGGCCGGCACCTCACCCCCGTACGCCAGTTTCGCCGTACGGTCGTCGCCCAGCACCAGCGCCGCCCCCGGGCCGCCCAGCGGCCGCAGCCCGGACTTCTCCAGCAGGTAGTAGCGCGCGGCGGCCCCGGGCGAGGACAGCCGGAACACCTGGCCGACCCGGCCGACGTGCCCGCCGATGCGGGGGCCCGCCGCCCCGCGCCCCTCCACCTCCGGCGCCACCAGGTCGGCGCCCGCCGGGACGCTGTCCAGGAACGCGGCCGAAACGCGGACCGGGGCGGCCCCCGCGTAACCGAGCGCTTCGGCCGCCCCGTGCCCGCCGAGCCGCAGCCGGTGGTCGCCCCACAGCACGTACCGCTGTCCGTCCGGCGCCTCCACGAGCAGCGCGCGGTCCGCGCCCGGGGACGCGCCCCCGACCGGGGAGCCCACCCGCAGCGAGGTCACGGCGGCGCGCCCGGTGCCGTCCGGGCCCGTGCGCTCCGGCTCGTCGGCGCAGACCTGCCAGGCGCCGGTCTCCAGATCGCCGGCGGCGGGAAGGGAGTCGGGGGCGCCGGGTATGCCGACCGGGGTTCCGTGCGGCTCCCCGCGCAGTGAGGCGGCGGACACCTGGACCGTGGTGAGGGGGTCCGCGGACATCAGCCGCGCCGAGGCGTAATTGCGTACCGGGCGCAGCTTCCGGTCGAGGTACAGATAGCGCGTGCCGGTGTCCTTCTGCACGATCAGCGCGGACCCCTGCCGCCAGGACTTCGAGCCGGCCGGGGAGATCAGGCCGAACAGGAGAAATCCGACGGCCAGGACGACGCCGAGGCCGAGGCCCCAGCCCATGCCCCGGTTGGTGCGGCCCACGGGGGACTCCGGCGCGTCCGGGTCGCCGCGCAGCATGCCGCTGGTGAGACGGCCCATCACGAACATGTGCGCCTGGACCTGGTCCTTGCGTGACTGCATCTCCGCCGCCCCTCAGCCGGCCGCGGTGCGCAGAGTCGCGTACACGCCGAGCACCCACAGGGCGAGCGGGATCAACGCCACGGCCGCGAGTGAGTGCGCGAGGTCGGCGGCCCTGCCCCAGTGCGGCAGCATCCGGCGGCCGGGGACCGTCCAGGAGGCGATGGCCGCCGTCGCGGCGAGCGCCAGCAGCGCGGCGAGCAGGACGGGCCGCTGGGCCGGTGTCAGCACCTCGGCGGCGCGCACCGCGAGCAGTACGAGCCCGCCCAGCCCGGGGAACATCACTGCGGGCCGCTGCCAGGCGTTCCCGATGCCGCGCGCGTGGAGCAGCAGGAGCACCGACAGGACGGCCGCGGTCACCTGGGACGCTGTCGTCGGCCGGTCCAGCACGAGCGCGGTGAGCACCCCGGCGCAGACCAGGCCCGCCGCCGTGTACAGGGCGGTCATCCACTCGTCGGCCAGCGCGGTGCGGGTCACCACCGCCTGGTGCGGGTGGGGCTCGATGCCCTCCTGCAACTGCTCGGCGTTGGCCGGCAGCGCGGGCAGCCGGAGGCCCGAGAGGCGGAACGAGATGCCGGGGACCAGTCCGCCGAAGACGACGGCGGCCACGGCGACGATGCTCGCGGCGTGCGAGGCGGGCACGTCCAGGGTCAGCATCAGCGCCCCCCACAGGGCACCCGCGACCGCGACGACCGCCGCGCACAGCAACAGGGGGACGAACGCGGCGACCGCGGCGACGGCCAGCACGGCCCCGGCCGCGGCGGCGGCCGACGCGGCGAGCAGCCGCGAGCCCAGCAGCTGGGGACCCGGGTCGCCCGCGGGCAACAGCCAGCCCGCCAGGGCCAGATAGGGCGCTACCAGGACACCCAGCGCAGCGCCCGCCGCCGAGTCGCCGACCGCCCGGCTCGCGGACGCCGCGCCGAAGAGCACCAGCAGCCCGGTCCCCGCCGCGAGGGCGGCCCGCAGCTCGGCCGAGCCGCCCGGCAGCGCGGGCACCAGGAGCCCGGCGGCCAGCAGTACCACGGCGGTGCCGCGCAGCAGCCACCGGCCGGTGCGGTCCGCCCAGCCGTGCGGGCGTTCGCGCATCGTGGTGGAGACGCCGTCGACCAGGTCGTCGAAGTGGATGGCGGGCAGGGCCTCGACGCGGGGGCGCAGCAGCAGGGTCTCGCCGTCGCGCAGCGACAGCCCCTCGGGGGTGCTCTCCTCGTCCAGGGGCTCACCGCCCAGCCGTTGGAGGATCCAGCCGCCGTGCTCGATGCCCTGCTCGGCGAGGTCCTCGCCCGCGTGGTCGAGGAGGATGGGCAGCAGATCCGCCAGGGGTACGTCGGCGGGGACGGCCAGGTCGAGCAGGCGCTGCGGCGCCCGGACACTGAGACGGCACAGTCCGGTGGTGGATATGTCTGTCATGGCGCGTGGCCACACCTCTCCGCGAGGCCGGGATTCCGAAGTGGATCACGACACACTACCGTTGACCAGGCATCAGGCCGCACGCGTGTTCGCTCCTCCGTGTGGGGCCCGCCCACTCTGTCCGGCCGGTGCGCCCACTCCGGGTGGCACCGGCGCGAGCAGTCCGACGAGAGAAGCCCGCGTGAGCACAGTCCTGTTCCGCCGTCCGGCCCGCAGACGGGGCCCCGACATGCCCGACGGCGAGATCAGCCTGCAGGAACCGCCCACACTCCCCGAGTCGGAGCCCAACGCGTCGGCGCTGTGGATGTACCTGCCGATGTGCCTCACGTCGCTCGCCATGCTGATGATGTTCATCCGGCCCGGACAGGTGACCACGTTCAGCTACTTCGCGATCGGGCTGATGCTGCTGTCCTCGGTGGCGATGATCATCGGCCAGTTGATCCGCGGCGCCGGCGAGCGCAAGCGCAAGCTCAAGGGCGAGCGCCGCGACTACCTGCGCTACCTGGCCCAGACCCGGCGCAAGATCCGCCGCACCGTCGCTGAGCAGCAGCGTGCCCTCGCCTGGCGGCACCCCGACCCCGCGGCCCTCTGGGCGCTCACCGGCACGAGCCGGCAGTGGGAACGGCGCCCCGCCGACGAGGACTTCGCCGAGGTCCGCGTCGCGGTCGGCGAACAGAAGCTGGGCAGCCGCCTCACCCCTCTGTCCACCAAGCCCGTCGAGGACCTCGAACCGCTCTCCGCGCACGCCCTGCGCCGCTTCATCCGTGCCTACGGCACCGTGCCGGACCAGCCCATCGCCCTCTACCTGCGCGCCTGGTCCCGCATTCTGGTGCAGGGCGACGAGGACCGGGTCCACGCCCTGGCCAGGGCACTGGTCGCCCAGCTCGCCGCCTTCCACGCACCGGAGGAACTGGCCGTCGCCCTGTGCGTGTCGGACGAACGGCGCGCCGACTGGGAGTGGCTGAAGTGGCTCCCGCACGTCCAGCACGCGTATCAGCGCGACGGTGCGGGCGCCGCCCGCACCGTCGCCGCCGGCCTGGTGGAGCTCGAAGAACTGCTCGGCGCCGACTTCACCGAGCGCCCGCCCTTCGATCCGGAAACCCCGCCGGGCCGCGAAGAGCCGTTCACCGTGATCGTCGTCGACGGCGGCACCGTTCCCGGTGGCCACCGCCTGGACGGCCCCAGCTACCGCAACACCGTCGTCCTCGACCTCTCGGGCTCGCTCACCTGGAAGCCCGCCCGGGGCACCCTGCGCCTGCGCCTACAGGACGAGGGCCTCTTCCTCGTACGCACCGACCGGGACCGCAAGGAGCAGGCGACGCTCCTCGGCGAGCCCGACGCACTCGGCCCCGTCGCCGCCCGCGCCCTGGCCGCACGGCTCGCCCCGTACCGGCTGGGCGGCGGTGCCGTCGCGGCCGAACCCTTCGCCACCGACACCGAACTGACCGACCTCCTCGGGATCCCCGACCTGCGTGGCCACGATCCGCACAAGCTGTTCCGCCGGCCGCTGGAGAGCCGCGAGCGGCTGCGGGTGCCGATCGCCGTCGGCGAGGACGGCAGGCCCGTCGAACTCGACATCAAGGAGTCCGCGCAGGGCGGCATGGGCCCGCACGGCATGCTCATCGGCGCCACCGGCTCCGGCAAGAGCGAACTGCTGCGCACCCTGGTGCTCGGCCTCGCCCTGACGCACTCGTCCGAGACGCTCAACCTCGTCCTCGTCGACTTCAAGGGCGGCGCCACCTTCCTCGGCATGGACGCCCTGCCGCACACCTCCGCCGTCATCACCAACCTCGCCGAGGAGACCCCGCTCGTCGGCCGCATGCAGGACGCCCTGCACGGTGAACTCATGCGCCGCCAGGAGTTGCTGCGCCGGGCCGGCAACTACTCCTCGGTCCTGGAGTACGAGAAGGCCCGCGCGGCCGGGGCCGCTCTCGCACCGCTTCCCTCGCTCTTCGTCGTCGTGGACGAGTTCTCCGAACTGCTCGCCGCGCACCGCGAGTTCATGGACCTCTTCGTCATGATCGGCCGGCTCGGCCGCTCGCTCGGCGTGCACCTGCTGCTCGCCTCCCAGCGGTTGGACGAGGGGCGCATGCACCAGCTGGAGAGCCACCTCTCCTACCGCATCGGCCTGCGCACCTTCTCCGCCATCGAGAGCCGCGGCGTCCTCGGAGTCCCCGACGCCTACCACCTGCCCCCCGCTCCGGGCAGCGGCTACCTCAAGAGCGGCGTCGCCTCCCTCACCCGGTTCCGCGCCGCCTATGTCTCCGGCGCGTACACGCCCAGGCGGGGCAGCGTCCAGCAGGCCCGGATCGCCCGCCAGGTCGTGCCACTCAGCACCGGCTGGGTAGTGCCCCGGACCCTGCCCGCAGCGCCCGATCCCGAGCCGGCCGCCACCGGGCCGGACACCGGTGAGTCGCTGCTCGCGCTGGCCATCGAGCGGCTGGCGAACAGCGGGCCGCCCGCCCATCAGGTCTGGCTCCCGCCGCTCGACACCCCGCCCGCCCTGGACGCCCTGCTGCCCCCGCTGGTCCCCGACCCCGCGCTCGGGCTCACCTGCGCCGGATCGCCCGGGCGCGGGTTGCTGCGGGTGCCCGTCGGCATCGTGGACAAGCCCTTCGAGCAGGTACGCGACCTGCTCACCGTGGACCTCTCCGGCGCGGGCGGCCACTTCGCCGTCGCGGGCGGACCGCAGAGCGGCAAGAGCACCGTCCTGCGCACCCTCATCACCGCGCTCGCCCTCACCCACACCCCCCGCGAAGTGCAGTTCTACTGCCTGGACTTCGGCGGCGGCGCCCTGCAGTCGCTGGCCGGACTGCCGCACGTCGGCGGCGTCGCCGGCCGCCTCGACACCGAGCGGGTCTCCCGCACCCTGGCGGAGGTCACCTCCCTGCTCAACCGGCGCGAGGTCTTCTTCCAGGAGCACGGCATCGACTCCATGGCCACCTACCGCAAGCGGCGTGCGGCCGGGGAGTACGCGGACGAGCCGTTCGGTGACGTCTTCCTCGTCGTGGACGGCTGGTCCACCGTCCGAAACGACATGTTCGACGACGTCACCGCCTTCAACGGCCTCGCCACCCGCGGCCTCAACTACGGCATCCACCTGATGATCAGCACCGCCCGCTGGGTGGAGCTGTCGGCCGCCCTGCGCGACCAGGTGGGCAACCGCCTGGAACTGCGGATGGGCGACCCGATGGACTCCGGCATCGACATCCGCGCGGCGGGCACCGTCCCCGCCGTGCCGGGCCGCGGCCTCAGCCCGGACAAGCTGCACTTCCTCACGGCGCTGCCCCGCATCGACGGCGGGGAGGGCGCGGACGACCTCGCCGACGCGCTCGCCGACCTGGTCGGCGCGGTCGCGGAGAACTGGGACGCGCCCCCGGCCCCACCGGTCCGCATGCTGCCCACCCGGCTCGCTGCCGCCTCACTCCCGGCCGTATCGGCCGACCGCCCGCTGCGCATCCCGCTCGGGCTGGACGAGGCCGAGCTCGTCACCGTCTGGCACGACTTCGAGCAGAGCCCGCACATGGTGGCGGTCGGGGACACGGAGAGCGGCAAGACCAGCGCGCTGCGCCTGATCGCCCAGCGGATCACCGCCGCCCACACCCCGGAGCAGGCCCGCGTCCTCGTGGTCGACTACAGGCGCGAACTCATCGAGGCGGTCCCCGAGGCATACCGTCTCGGCCACGCCGTCGCCGCCGACCCGCTGCGTGAACTGGTCGACGGGGTGGCCCGCGCCATGGCCGTCCGCGCACCCGGCGAGGACATCTCGCCCGCCCGGATGCGCCGCGCCGACTGGTGGACGGGGCCGCGACTGTTCGTCCTGGTGGACGACTACGAGATGGTCGGCTCAGCCTTCAACGGCCCGTTCGAGCCCCTGCTGCCGCACCTGGCCCTGGGATACGAGGTCGGCCTCCACCTCGTTGTGGCGAGGGCGGCGACGGGCGCGTCCCGGATGGACCCCCTGATGCGCAAGCTCCAGGAAGTCAACTCCCCGGCGCTCCAGCTTTCCTGTCCGCCCTCCGAGGGGTACGTCTTCGACAGCGTGAAGCCCCGAAACCTGCCGCCCGGCCGCGCCCTGCGCATCGCACGCCGCAAGGCCGCCCTGATGCAGCTGGCGCTGCCGGACGAGGAGACGACGGCCCCCTGACACCCCCCGGGGTCAGTCCGCGATCCGGCCCGGACGCCACTTCCGGGTCCTGCCGCGCGGCAGGACCGCCGCCACGAACGCCACTGCCAGCGCCGTCCCCATCGCGCCTCCGGTGACTATCAGTGCCGTGGCCCGGGCGTCCCGCGTGTCGGGGGCGGCGGGAAGGCGTACGGGATCGGCGGACGCGGCAGACGCGGGCGCCGGACTCCCGGCGACCCCGGCGACCGCGCCGTACGGATCGAGCGCCGGCAGGTCGCCCGGATACGCCGTCCGCAGCAACCGCTCCCGTACCTCCGCCGCCGTCAGCTCCGGCCGGTAGGAGCGGACCAGCGCCGCCGTGCCCGCCGTCACCGCCGCCGCCAGCGAGGCGCCCGACCCCGTCCACTTGCCGTCGCCCACCGGCCCCGGGCCCACCAGCGCGTCGCCCGGCGCCGTGAGGTCGGCGCGGGTGAACCCGGGCGCGGAGTCCGGGCGGGTGCCCTGCGGTCCGGTGTCGAGGACGGCCAGGGCGCTCGCGGGTGGCGCGGGCGCGGGGCGGGGCGTCGCACGGGAGGAACCCGACGGGGCGCTGTCCGCCGCCGCGGGCACGACCACCAGCGCGTCCGCCCGGGCGGCGGCCTCCATCGCCCCACGCACCGCCTTGTCCGCGCCGTCCAGCGGCGCCGTCACCGCGATGACGTCCGCCCCCGCCGCCGCGGCTTCCCGCACCCCGGCCGCCAGCCGGGCCGGGTCCGGCTCACCGCGCCCGCCCGTGCCCCGGACCGCGAGAATCCGGGCCTGGGGCGCGACGCCCGCGAAACCCTGGCCCGGGGTCACGGCGCCGGCGATCAGGCCGGCCTGGAACGTCCCCCGGCCCACGCAGTCCTGCCCGGCGTCGCCCAGCGCCCGCACCCGGCCGGCGAGCACGGCGGGCGCGTCGCTCACCCCCGTACCGACCACCGCGACGGTCACCCCCCGCCCCCGGGACAGCGCCCACACCTGGTCCAGGGCGAGTGCACCGCGCGTCCAGGGCGCGTCCGGCGCGTCCCGCCCCTTGAACGAGGTGCACTTCTGCTGCGCGGACAGCCGCTCCGGGACGGCCGGCAGGACCACCTCGGCCGACGCCGGCGGGCAGGAGAAGGTGGAGAGCGCCGCGGCGAGCAGCAGCGCGGTGACGGTTCGGCGCATCGGGCCGTTCCTCGATTCGGTACGGGTGAGAGGTGTCGGGCCGGATCGGCCGGGGGCGCGTCACGTCAGCGCACGCCCGGCAGATCCTCCGGAAGCAGCAGCCGCAGGTCGTCCAGACTCGGCGCGGTGAGTGCGCTCAGCCGCCCGGCCTGCCGGGTCATCATCTGCTCCAGCGTCTGCCGGGCCAGACGGGCGTTGCCGAAAGCACGACCCCGGGGCAGACCCTCGAAGTGCGCGCGCAACGCGGTCGCCGCGCCCGGCGCGCACTCGTAGCCGTTGTCGACGGCGTGCCGGCGCACGATGGTGACGAGTTCGTCCGAGGTGTAGTCGGGGAACTCGATGTGGCGCGCGAAGCGGGAGGCGAGGCCCGGGTTCGAACCGAGGAAGCGCTCCATCTCCTCGGTGTAGCCCGCCACGATCACCACCACCTCGTCGCGGTGGTCCTCCATCAGCTTCAGCAGGGTGTCCACCGCCTCCTGCCCGAAGTCCGAGGAACCGGAACCCCCGGCCGGGGTGAGCGTGTACGCCTCGTCGATGAACAGAACGCCCCCCAGGGCCCGTTCGAAGACCTCCCGGGTGAGCTGCGCCGTATGGCCGACCCAGCGCCCCACCAGATCCGCCCGCGACGCTTCGACCAGCTGACCGCGCGGCAGCACCCCGAGCGAGCCCAGCAACTCCCCGTAGAGCCGCGCGACAGTGGTCTTGCCGGTGCCGGGCGGGCCCGCGAAGACGAGGTGGTTGCTGATCCGGGGCACGGGCAGGCCCGCCTCGCTGCGGCGGCGGGCGGCGGCCAGCAGGTTGACCAGGTCGCCCACCTCGCGCTTGACCGCCGCAAGACCCACGAGGGCGTCCAGCCGCAGCAGCGGATCGTCGCCCGCCCTGGCCGCGGGAGCCGCCGACACCCCCAGGTCCTCGGCGGTGAGCACGGCGAGATCCCGCTCGTTCACCTCTGGCAGAGCCGCGAGGCGGGACGCCTGGCGGTCCACCATCTCCTCGAACACCTTGCGCGCGGTGCGTCCGTTGCCGAAGCCCGCGTCGCGCGGCACGGCGTCGAAGTGGGCGCCGAGCGCGGTCCGGGTCGCCGGCTCCAGCTCGTAACGATGGGCCGTGCACATCTGCTCGACAATGGTGACCAGTTCGTCCGACGTGTAGTCGGTGAACTCGACGCTCCGCGTGAAGCGCGAGGTCAGACCGGGGTTGGAGGCGAGGAAGGCGTTCATCTCCTTCGGGTAGCCGGCCGCGACCACCACCACGTCGTCCCGGTGGTCCTCCATGAGCTTGACCAGTGTGTCGATGGCCTCCCGGCCGAAGTCGGCGCCCGAACCACCGTCGGCCGGGGTGAGTGTGTACGCCTCGTCCACGAACAGCACCCCGCCCAGGGCCCGGGTGAACGCCTCGGTGGTCTTGATCGCGGTCCCGCCGACGACCTGCGCCACCAGGTCGGCCCGCGACACCTCCACCAGGTGCCCGGACCGCAGCACCCCGAGCGACGCCAGGATCGCCCCGTACAGCCTGGCCACCGTGGTCTTGCCGGTGCCGGGCGGGCCCGCGAAGACGAGATGGCGGCTCATCGGCGGGGCCGGCATCCCGAGACTGGCGCGACGCTGTGCCAGACGGTTCAGGTTGATCAGCGTCAGGACCTGCTGCTTCACCTCGTCGAGCCCGATCAGTGACTGGAGTTCCGCCACCGGTCCGGTGTCCTGCTCCGGCTCGGCCGCCCGGGGCACCGCGCCTCCGGGCAGCCGCCCGTCCGCCGCCGCCTCCGCGCCCGCCGCACTGCCCCAGGCGTCGGGAGCACCGTTGCCCGCGCTGGTGAGCCGGTCCACGGCCAGCCGGTCGCCGGGCACCGCCTGCCGGAGTCCGCTGCCCCGGTTGTCCCGGAGCTCGCACCCGGTCAGCGAGACCGGGTCGGCGCCCTCCACTCGGACCCCGTCACCGCCGGACCCGGTCACCTCGCACGCGTTCAGCGAAGCCCGGGCGCCCGCCGCGACCAGCACCCCGTGTTCGGCCGCCCCGCTGATCCTCGCCCGCGCCGCCGACAGCTCGCCCTGCGCGTCCACCAGCACCCCGGCTCCGCTCGCCGCGTCCACGCAGGTGTCGCGCAGGGTGAGGGTGCCGAGCGCGCCGACGTGCACCCCGGCCGCGCCGGTGGTGCGCAGGGTGCCGTCGCCGACGTACAGGTTGCCGTGCCCGGCCACGTGGACGGCGGAGTCGCCCGAGTTCTCGACGAGGCACTCCTCGAGGCGTCCCCGGCCGTCCTTGAGGACCTCGACGCCGTGCGCGGCGGACCGGGAGACGGCGGCGCGGCGCAGCAGGGGGTTGGCGCCGCGCCGGATCACGATCCCGGACGCGCCCGAGTCCCGGACCTCCAGCCGGTCGAACTCGGCTGCGGAGTCCTCGTCCAGCAGCAGCCCGACGGCCTTCGCGTCCTGGACCACTGTCCCGGTCAGCACCGGTGACGAGAGGCCGCTCACCCGTACCGCCGCGTCCTGTGCGGCGGCGAACGTACAGTCGGCGAAGGTGCCCCGGCTGCGCTCGGTCACGAACAGCCCGTGCCCCGCGGTGCGTTCGGTACGGCACCCGGTTACGGTGGGCGAGCTGCCGGCCCCCACCACGAGGCCGTGCCCCGTCGTGTCGCTGACCGTGACCTCCTCCAGCACCGACCGCCCGGTGGCGCTGATGTGCACACCGACCAGAGCCTCGCGGACCGAGCCGCGCACCATGCGTGCGGTGCCGTCCTCCTCGACGGCGAGGCCGGGCTTGTCGGTGGCGGATATCGCGCAGTCCTCCAGGAGCACCCGAGCCTGTCCGTTGGCCAGCACGCCGTTGCCCCGCGCGTCGCGCAGCCGGCTGCGGCGCACGGTGAGGCGTCCGCGCTCCCCGGCCACCACGGCGGAGGTGCCCAGGTGCTCGACGAGGCAGTCCTCCAGGAAGCTCTCGTTCCCGGAGGTCGACACCAGGCCCGCTCCGGCCGGGTTGCCGACCAGGCAGGAGCGCAGGGCCAGGGAGCCGCTGCCGCGGGCGAACAGGGCCGCCCAGGAGGAGCCGTGCACCTCGCAGCGGTCCAGGGCGATCTGTCCGCGCGGCACGTCGACCACGGGCACTTCGTCGTCTTGGCCGCGTAGGACGAGGTCACTGACCATCAGGGCGTCGCCGGTCAGCGTCAGGGCGGTCCCGCGCCGGGGTGCCAGCTCCGCGGTGCCCGGGCCCTCGGCCGCGGTCAGGGTGATCGCGGTGGCGACGGTGAGGGCCTCCTCGTACCGGCCGGGCCGGAGGGCGACGATGGCTCCGGTGCGGGCGCGGGCGACGGCCTCGGCGGCGGTGCGGAAGTCGCCCGAACCGTCCGCTGCGACGGTGAGCACCTGGCGTGACACGAATCTGACCTCCCGGCCCCCGGCCCCTGAGGGCGGCGGGGACGCGCGGCATCCGGTGGATCTGCTGGAACGGGCGTTCCTATCATGCCCGTTGTCGCAGGTCGGCCGCCATGGAGGTCCCTGGACCTCAGCTCGGGGCGGAGGTCCGGCTCAGCAGGGCGCTGACGTCGTACGAGTCGGCGGACGACGGGGTGTTCCTCGGCACCGGTTCACCGAAGTCGGAGAGGTTCACCACCGCGTCCGTGCCGTCCCCGCCGTGCAGCGAGAGCCGCAGCGGATAGGGCTTGCCGGTCGCCGCCACGTCCACCGTCAGCGTCATGTCGCCGCGCATCCGGGTCAGCGGGATCACGGACCGGTCGTCGACGGTGGTCTTCGGGCCCTTGTTGAGGGTGCCCGTGTCGTCGTTCGCGTTGTCGCTGACCAGCTTCTGGAAGGTGTTGAGGTCGCACGTCTTCGTCAGGGCGCGCAGCCGGGGGCTGTCGGCGGGGGCCTTCAGATAGCGGTCGCCGACGATCGCCGCGAAGGCCGAACCGCCGTTCGGCACCTGGTTCTTCCAGAAGTCCGCGTCCGGCTTCAGCCACACGTCGTCACCGCGCTTGACGATGAGCACCGAGCCCTGGCTCCGGCCCAGGTCCACCGAGCCGTTGCAGTTGCCGTGCCGGTCCAACGCCAGGTCCAGGGACATGGACGGGGTGCCCTTGCCGAGGTCGCCCCGCGTGGACACGTGCAGGGAGTCCGTGGCGAGCAGCGCGTCCCGGGAGCGGTCGGCGATCTGCTGGGCGGTGAGATGGTCGATGTCCTCCGCATGGGCCACGCCGCCGAGGGCGCCGGTACCGCCGGCGCCGATCAGGAACGCGGCTGCCCACACGGCCGGGCGGGTGCCGAGTAGAGAACCGGTCACGTCGCCTCCTCGGTGCGAAGGGTCGTGGACTGCCGGGTGACCGCTGTCCGGTCCAGTCGAGCGTACGCCGGGGGAGTGAACGCCGCCCGTTCGGCGCGAGCGCCCCGGCCCCGGCACCGTCCACGCAGCGTGACGTTTTCCGGCGTTCCCGGTTAGGCAGACGGCGGGCGGTCCGCTCCGGCAGCCGCCCGCGACAGAGCCGAACGCGACCGTACGCGTGCCGCCCCGGCGGTCACGGGCGGTCACCACCGAAAGGGCACCATGAAGAAGACCCTGCGGAGCCTGTCCGCCACCGCGCTGCGCCGCGCCGCCGTCACCGGGCTGACCACGGCCCTCGCCGCGGCGGGCGGTCTCGTCGTCGCGGCCCCGGCCTCCGCCACTCCGCCCGGTCTGTCCTGCGACACCGGCAAGCACGCCGTGGACGACTACACCGGCTACGCGCTGTGCCGGAACAACGGCTCCACCACCCAGACCTTCTGGGTCCACCTGGTCTGCGGCTGGTCGCCCGACGTGGACGGCGAGCACGTCACCCTCGCCCCGGGCCAGTCCGGCCAGTCCACCGCGCACTGCGCCGGCCTCGGCACGGGCATCGGCGAGATCAGCGTGCGGCCGTAACAACCCTCGTGCCGAACAGAAGCCTCGTGCCGAACGGTTGAGGGCCGCGCGCCCACTCGTTACCCTCCAGTAAGTCCGTTCGCGCGGACAGGTGTACGTGCGCACCTGACGGTACGAGGAGGCGAGCCGCCCATGTCCTCAGCCTCAGTCACCCGAACGGCCGAAGAACCCGTACCGGACCGGGGCGCCCCGGACCCCGCCCCGCGAGGGCTCGCCGACAGCGTGCGGGCCCTCGCGGACGGCCGGACCACCTCCACCGCACTCGTCACCGCCGCGCTGGCCGGCATCGTGGCGAGCCAGGGCACCCTCAACGCCTTCCGCCACCTGCGCGCCGAGGCCGCGCTCACCGAGGCCGCCGAGGCCGACCGCAGACTCGCGGCGGGGGAGCGGCTGCCGCTGCTCGGGGTGCCCGTCGCGGTCAAGGACGACACGGACGTCGCCGGGATGCCGACCCACTTCGGCTGCGCGGGGGAGCGGGCGGCGGCGCCCGCCGACAGCGAGGCCGTACGCAGACTGCGCGCGGCCGGAGCCGTGATCGTCGGCAAGACCAACTCCTGCGAGCTCGGCCAGTGGCCGTTCACCGAGGGCGCCGCGTTCGGCGCCACCCGCAACCCCTGGAACACCGACCACACCCCGGGCGGCTCGTCCGGCGGTTCGGCCGCCGCCGTCGCCGCCGGTCTCGTGCCGGCCGCCCTCGGCTCGGACGGCGCCGGGTCCGTCCGCATCCCCGCCGCCTGGACCCACCTGGTCGGCATCAAACCGCAGCGCGGCCGGATCTCCGTGCACCCGCACAGCGACGCGTTCCAGGGCCTCACCGTCAACGGACCGCTGGCCAGGACCGTCGAGGACGCCGCCCTCCTCCTCGACGCCGTCGCGGGCCCGCACCCCGAGGACCCGCACCGCCCGCCGTCCGTCGACGCCTCAGCCGCCGCCCGCCGCGACCCGGGCCGGCTGCGCATCGCGCTCGCCTGGCGGCCCCCGCTCACCCTCACCGGCACGGCGCCCCACCCCGACGTGCGCCGCGCGGTCACCGCGCTCGCGGAGGCGCTGGCCCGGCTCGGCCACCACGTCGAGGAGGCCCGGCCGCGCTACGGGCTCATCGGCCTCGGCTTCGTGCCCCGCGCCACCGCGGGCATCGCCGAGCTCGCCGCCCTGCACCCCGAACCGGCGCTTCTGGACGCGCGCACCCGCAGCGCCCTGCGCACGGGCACCCGGCTGGGCGGCCGGGTGGTGCGGGCGGCCCGGGCGCGCGAGGTGCACCAGCACCGGAGGATCGGGGCGCTGTTCCAGCACGGCCGCGGCGGCGCCGGGTTCGATGTGCTGCTGACCCCGACGACCGCTATGCCGCCGCCCCGGATCGGCCGGTTCGACGGGCTGAGCGCCTGGCGCACCGATGTGGCGATGACCGAGGCATGCCCCTACGCCTGGCCGTGGAACGTGCTGGGCTGGCCCGGCGTCAACGTCCCGGCGGGCTTCACCCCGGACGGCCTCCCGGTCGGCGCCCAGCTCCTCGGCCCGTCGCGCAGCGAGGAGCGGCTCGTCTCCCTGGCCGCCCAGCTGGAGGCTGACCTGCGCTGGCACGACCACCGGCCGCCGACGCCGGGCTAGGGCACCCGGGCGGTCCACTCGTCGTTCGCGAACTTCGTACGGACCAGCTCCTCCGCCCGCGCCAGCTCCTCCGGGGTCACCTCGCCCCGGGTCAGCCCGTGCCGGTTGCGGAAGGACTCGATCATGCGCTCGATGACGGTCCGGCGCGGCAGACCGGTCTGCCGGCGCAGCGGGTCCACGCGCTTCTTGGCGCTCTTCGTCCCCTTGTCGGACATCTTCTCCTTGCCGATGCGCAGCACCTCCAGCATCTTGTCGGCGTCGATGTCGTACGACATGGTCACGTGGTGCAGGACCGCGCCCGGTCCGCCGTCCGGGCCGACCACCCGCTTCTGCGCGGCCCCGGCGATCTTGCCCACCTCGGTGGCGATGTCGTTGAGCGGCTGGTACCACGCCTTGATGCCCATGTCCCCGAGGGCTTCGAGCACCCAGTCGTCCAGATACGCGTAACTGTCCGCGAAGGAGAGCCCGGAGACCAGGGACTGCGGCACCGCGAGCGAATACGTGATGGTGCTGCTCGGCTCCGCGAACATCGCCCCGCCCCCGGAGATCCGCCGGACGACCGTGACGCCGTGGCGCTCGACACCCTCGGCGTCGACCTCGTTGCGCAGCGACTGGAAGCTCCCGATGATCACCGCCGGGGCGTCCCACTCCCACACCCGCAGCGTCGGCGGGCGCCTGCCCGCCGCGACCTCCGCCGTGATGACCTCGTCCAGGGCCATGTGCAGCGCCGGGGACTGCGGGGCGTCGTGGATGAGCTGCCAGTCGTAGTCGCTCCACTCCGTGGCGTGCGCCAGCGCCCTGCGCACGGCGACGGCGACGCCCTCCGTGGTGAGGCCGAGCATCACCGTCGACTCCGGCAGCGCCGCGTCGATCCGGGCCGCGAGCGCCGTCGTGTCGGTGGTCGCCGGGGCGCCCTCCAGGGCCGCGTCGATCGCGAGGATCGCCTCGTCCGGCTCCAGGAAGAAGTCACCCGCCACCCGCACCTCGCGCAGCGCGCCGCCCTCGACCTCCAGGTCCACCACGACCAGCTTGCCGCCGGGAATCTTGTACTCACCGTGCACAGCCCTGCCTCCACTTCCACTTGCGTACAAAACATGATCTGTCCGGTCCGTTTGCTACGGCGGTATTGCGAGGTCGTGGCGGGACCGGCCCGGGCCTGGTGCCGGCACCCGACCGCCGACCAGACTGAAGGTCGCACGTTCGTGCACACGTTCCCCGACCCCCCAGAAAGCACCACCGCGCATGCAAACGCCCCCCAGACCCTGCGCCCCCACGGCGCACCCCCTGTGCGCGAGGAGGTGCCACCCGTGCTGCGCCATGTGACGCGCAAGGCGGCGGGCTGGCTCCTGATGATCGTGGTGGCGACCAACGCCACCTACTTCCTGGCCAGTTGGTTCCTGGACCCCCGGTCGAACTTCAAGGAACTGCGGCCCGTCCGCACCGAGGCCCAGATCGACCGGGCGCTCGCGCCGTACAACCTGGACCCGTCGGTGCCGCTCGTGCAGCGGTGGTGGGACTGGCTCACCGCCGTCGTCACCCGCTTCGACTGGGGCACGTCGCCCACCGGCGTCTCCGTCAACGGCGAGATCGGCTACCGCTCGCTCGTCAGCGCCGAACTGGTCGTCATGGCGACGCTCCTGTCCGTCCTCATCGGCGTCACGCTGGGCGTCTACACGGCGTCCCGGCAGTACGGCTGGGCGGACCGGGTCTCGCAGGCCGTCTCCATCGCCGTGTTCAACGTCCCCACCTCGGTCGCCGCGCTCGCCGTGGTCTTCGTCGCGATCTGGCTCAACCAGCATGCCGGGCTGCACTTCCTCTACGTCGCGGGCGAGAACTCGCCGAACGTCGAAGGGCTGCTCCCCACCATCGGCGACCGCGTGCTCCACCTGATCCTGCCCACCCTCACCCTGACCCTGATGGGCTACGTGGGCTACCACCTGACCCAGCGTTCGCTGCTGCTCGACACCCTCAACGCCGACTACGTCCGCACCGCCCGGGCCACCGGACTCACCCGCGCCAAGGCGATCCGCAGGCACGCCCTGCGCACCGCGCTCATCCCGACGGCGACCTCGGTGGCGTTCAGCATCCCGGCGATCTTCACGGGCGCCGTCATCACCGAGACGATCTTCGGCTGGAACGGCATGGGCCGCTACTTCATCCAGACCATCAGCAAGAACGACATCCACGGCACCGTCGCCACGGCCGCCTTCGCCGCCGCCCTGACCGCGATCGGCGCGATCCTCGCGGACATCGCCACCGTCTTCCTCGACCCGCGCGTGAGGGTGAGCTGACATGGCCGTACCACCGACCGCACTCATCGAGCCCGCTCCGGCGGCCCCCCGGCACACCGGCTCCGGACTCTTCCGGCTCTACGCGCGGCGATTCCTGCGCAACCGGCTCGCCGTCGCCGGTGTGGCGATCTTCGTCCTGCTCGTGCTGTTCAGCCTCTTCGGCGGGCTCCTCACCCCGTACGCGTACTCGGACGCGGACTTCGCCGCGCTCACCCAGCCACCGAGCACCACCCACTGGTTCGGCACGAACCAGGGCGGCAACGACATCTACGCCTCCGCCGTGCACGGTCTGCGCCGTTCCCTGGTCATCGCGGTCAGCGTCTCCGTCCTGACCGTCGTCGTCGCCGCGGTCATCGGCTCCAGCGCCGCGTACTTCGGCGGCCGGGTGGAGAAGGCGACCCTCGCCGTCATCCACTTCCTGCTGGTCGTCCCCTCCTTCCTCATCCTCGCCCTGGTCTCCCACCGGCTCGCCGGTGACTGGCGGGTCCTCATCGTCGTCCTGACGGTGTTCGGCTGGATGTCCACGGCGCGGGTCATCTGGTCCGTCTCGACCTCGTTGCGGGAGCGGGACTACATCACGGCCGCCGAGTTCATGGGGGTGAGCCCGGCCCGCATCATCCTGCGCCACATCATCCCCAACCTCGGCTCCCTGCTCATCGTCAACCTGACCCTGGGCGTCGTGGCGACCGTCCTCAGCGAGACCGCGCTGTCCTTCCTCGGCTTCGGCGTCCAGACCCCGGACGTCTCGCTCGGCACGATGCTCGCCGACGGCGCGAACACCGTCACCAGCGCGCCCTGGCTGTTCGCCTTCCCGGCGGGCTTGGTGGTCCTGCTCACCGTCTCGATGACCTTCGTCGGCGACGGGCTGCGCGACGCCCTCGACCCCACGTCCACGACTGGTGCGGCAGGAGGCCGACGATGACCCTCGCGACGACCCTGCCCGCCACCCCGCCGCCCGGCGACGCCGTCACCCCGGTCCTCTCGGTGCGCGACCTGCACATCACCTTCCCGTCCGAGGCGGGCCCCGTGGAGGCGGTGCGCGGCATCGGCTTCGACCTGCTGCCCGGCCGCACCCTGGGCATCGTCGGCGAGTCCGGCTCCGGCAAGTCCGCCACTGCCATGGGCATCATGGGCCTCCTCCCGCCCACCGCCGCCACCGGCGGCCAGGTGCTCCTCGGTGGACGGGACCTGGTCGGCCTCACCGACAAGGAGCTGTCCGCGATACGCGGCGACTCCATCGGGATGGTCTTCCAGGACCCGCTCTCCGCGCTCACCCCGATCTTCACCGTGGGCCGGCTGCTCTCCGACGCCCTGCGCGTCCACCAGGACCTGACCAAGCGGGCCGCCTGGGAACAGGCCGTCCAGCTCCTCGACCTCGTCGGCATCCCGGACCCGCGCGCCCGCGCCGGCTCCTTCCCGCACGAGTTCTCCGGCGGCATGCGCCAGCGCGTCGTCATCGCGATGGCCATCGCCAACAAGCCGTCCGTCCTGGTCGCCGACGAACCGACCACCGCGCTCGACGTCACCGTCCAGGCCCAGATCCTGGACGTGCTCCGCCTCGCGCAGCAGGAGACCGGCGCCGGACTCGTCCTCATCACCCACGACCTCGGAGTCGTCGCGGGCCACGCGGACGACGTGGCCGTCATGTACGCGGGCAGGTTCGTGGAACGGGCGGGCGTGGACGAGCTGTTCGCGCGGCCCGTGATGCCGTACACCGCGCGCCTGCTCGCCGCCGTGCCCACCGTGGACAGCGGCGTACGGCGCCCGCTCGTCCCGATCGGCGGCGAACCGCCCGCCCTGACGGACCTCCCGGCCGGCTGCCCCTTCGCGAGCCGGTGCGCCGTCGCGCTCGATGCCTGCCGCACCGACGAGCCCGCCCTGCGCACGGTCACCGGGCACGGGGACGTGGCCTGCCTGCGCGCTGACGAGATCGCCGCCGGGTCGCTCGATCCGGCGGCCGGAGCGGAGGCGGGCGGGCTCTCCGGGCCTTCCGGACACGACGCGTCCGCCGGGGAGGTCGTGCTCCGGGTCGAGGACCTGGTGAAGACCTTCCCGGTCACCAAGGGGGCCGTCCTCAAACGCCGCGTCGGCACGCTGCGCGCGGTCAACGGGGTCGGTTTCGAGCTGCGGTCCGGGGAGACCCTGGGCCTGGTGGGGGAGTCGGGCAGCGGCAAGACCACCACGCTGCTGGAGATCCTGCGGCTGAAGCGGCCCGAGGGCGGCCGGATCGAGATCGCCGGAACCGAGGTCGGCTCCGCCGAATCAGCGGCCCGGCTGAGGGAGTTGCGCCGGGACGTCCAGATCGTGATGCAGGACCCGATGGGCGCGCTCGACCCGAGGCTGCCGGTCTCCGAACTGCTCGCCGAACCCCTGCGCGCGATCGGCCGGGACCGCGCGTCCACCCGCGCCCGGGTCCGCGAACTCCTCGCCCTGGTCGGCCTGGACGAGGCGGTGAGCGACCGCTTCCCGGCCGCGCTCTCCGGCGGGCAGCGCCAGCGCGTCGGGATCGCCCGGGCCCTCGCGACCGAGCCGAAGCTGCTCGTGCTGGACGAACCGCTCTCCGCGCTGGACGTCTCCGTGCAGGCGGGCGTGCTCAACCTGCTGGCCCGGCTCAAGCGCGAACTCGGCCTGGCCTACCTGGTGGTGGCCCACGACCTGGCCGTCGTCCGGTACGTCTCCGACCGGATCGCGGTGATGTACCTGGGCCACATCGTGGAGACCGGGGACACCGAGTCGCTGTTCGCCGACCCCAGGCACCCGTACACCAAGGCCCTGCTGTCCGCGATCCCGGTCCCCGATCCGGGGCGCGAACGCACCCGTGAACGCGTGGTGCTGGAGGGCGAACAGCCGAGCGCCGCCCGGCTGCCGGCGGGCTGCGTCTTCGTGGACCGCTGCCCGCTGTACCGGCTGGCCGGCGAGGAGGTGCGCGAGCGCTGTCGCACCGAACGGCCCGCGCCGACCGGGGTGGCAGGCCGCCCCGGCCACACGTACTCCTGTCACGCCGCCTGAGGCACCCCCCTTCCCCACCCCCCTGAAGCAGAAGGAACACTCCGCCATGCGCGCAAGACTGGCCATGCCCGTCGCCCTGATCGCCGCCGTCTCCGTCGCCGCCACCGCGTGCCAGTCCTCCGGCGGGAGCGACGGCTCCGACGGGGGCGGGAAGGACGCGCCCAAGGCCGCGTCGGCCGCCGTCGACTACAACCCGCAGCCCTACGAGAACATCAAGGACGGCGGCACGTACACCACCGTCGGCACCTTCGACGACCAGGGCAACCCCTTCAACGTCAATGCCACGCTGACCGCCTCCCGGGTGTGGGGGTGGTACAACGCCGACGCGATCACGTACTCGCCGACCGGCGACGTGCAGTACAACAAGGACTACTACAGCGATGTGAAGGTGACCGTCGACGGCGGGAACCAGAAGGTCGTCCTGACGATCAACCCGAAGGCCGTGTTCAACGACGGCACGCCCATCGACTGGCGGGCCATCGAGGCCACCTGGAAGGCCAACAACGGCTCGGACAAGGACTTCGCGGCCTCCTCCACGGACGGCTACGACCAGATCACCTCGGTCGCGAAGGGGAAGGACGCCAAGCAGGCCGTCATCACCTTCAAGGGCGTCAACGCCTCCTGGTCCACGCTGTTCACGACCTTCCTGCACCCGAAGGCGGCGACGGTCGAGAACTTCAACAAGGCGTACGTGAAGAAGGCCCACCCCGAGTGGGGCGCGGGACCCTACACCGTCGGCAAGTGGGACACCCACTCGGGCAACATCACCTTCGTCCGCAACCCCAAGTGGTGGGGCAGGAAGGGCAAGCTGGACAAGCGGGTCTACGTCAACCTGGAGTCCACGGCGGCCGTCAACGCCTTCAAGAACGGACAGCTCGACTACACCTCCGCCGTCGACGCGGAGAGCCTGAAGCAGGTCAAGGGCCTCAAGGGCACCGAGATCCGCAGCGGCGGGAGCCCCTTCGAGTACTCCCTGTACTTCAACACCAAGTCGGCCGTCCTCTCCGAGAAGGCCGTCCGCAAGGCGATCCAGCAGAGCGTCGACCGCGCCCAGATCGCGAAGATCCAGTTCCAGGGCCTCGACTACAAGGAGCCGCTGCCCGGCTCGGCGGTGCTCTACAGCTTCCAGAAGGGGTACGAGGACAATCTGTCGGCCGTCCTCAGCTACGACCCCGCCGAGGCGAAGAAGACGCTGGAGGCGGCCGGCTGGAAGGCCGGTCCGGACGGTGTCCGCGTCAAGAACGGCAGGAAGCTGGACGTGGGCTACACCCTCCTGGGCGACGACCCGCTGGGCAAGGCCACCGCCGGGGCCCTCGCCGCGATGCTGAAGCCGGCCGGCATCCACCTCGACATCAGGAAGGGCGACGACGCGGACTTCGCCAAGACCATCAGCGAGCGCCGGTTCGACCTGTTCCTGTCGGGCAACCGCTCCATGGACCCGTTCGGCGCCCGCTATCTGTGCGACTTCTACTGCTCGGACCGGGACTCCAACATCACCGGCTCCGGCAACCCGGCCCTCGACAAGGAGATCCGCGCCACCACGGAGATCGCCGACCTGGACGAGCAGACGGCTGCGGTGAACAAGGTCGAGAAGAAGGCGCTCCAGGAGTACGCCTTCCTGCCGCTGTTCAGCGGGCCCTCCACGTACGGCGTGAAGAAGGGCCTCGCCAACGTCGGCGCGACGATCTTCTACACCCCGCTGCCGGAGACGGTCGGCTGGCAGAAGTGACGCCCGGCGCCACCGTGCGCCGAACCGGCCGCCCGCGGACATGTTCCCCGTGTCCGCGGGCCGTTGGCGTGTCCGGGTCCCGTTTCCGGCTTCGACTTCTATGGTCCGTACCAAACTCTTGACACCGGCTTTCTTCACTTCTTAAATCACGTAGCGAACCAAGTGCCCCCATGCCCGCTCCACCGGGCGTGCTCGACCTGTCATGCGCATGACCTATGTGCACGGCGGGGTTCCCCTTCCCTCCCCACACACACCGGAAGGGAGAGTCATGGACTCCCCACGCCTTTCGCGGCGCCTGCTGCGTTCCGTACTCCCGGCGCTCGCCCTCGCCCTGGCCACCGCGGGACTGGCCGGGACCGGCGGCCACGCCCCGGCGGACACCGCGCCGATGTCGCAGGCCGCGGCGACCGCCACGACGACGTTCTCCGACGAGTTCGACGGCGCGGCCGGTTCGGCCGTGGACGGCAGCAAGTGGCAGATCGAGACCGGCGACAACGTCAACAACCACGAGCGGCAGTACTACACCTCCGGCAACAAGAACGCCGCGCTGGACGGACAGGGTCATCTGGTCATCACCGCCCGCAAGGAGAACCCCTCCAACTACCAGTGCTGGTACGGCACCTGTCAGTACACCTCGGCGCGGCTGAACACCTCCGGCAAGTTCACCCAGGCCTACGGGCACGTCGAGGCCCGCATGAAGATCCCGCGCGGCCAGGGCATGTGGCCCGCCTTCTGGATGCTCGGCAGCGACATCGGACAGGTCGGCTGGCCCAACTCAGGCGAGATCGACATCATGGAGAACGTCGGCTTCGAGCCCTCCACCGTCCACGGCACCCTGCACGGACCCGGCTACTCCGGCTCCGGCGGCATCGGCGCGGGCTACACCCTGCCGAACGGCCAGGCGTTCGCCGACGCCTTCCACACCTTCGCCGTCGACTGGGCCCCCGACTCCATCACCTGGTCCGTCGACGGAAACGTCTACCAGCACCGCACCCCGGCCGACACCAACGGCAACGCCTGGGCCTTCAACAAGCCCTTCTTCCTCATCCTCAACCTGGCCGTGGGCGGCTACTGGCCCGGCGACCCCGACGGGAGCACCCCCTTCCCCGGCCAGCTCGTCGTCGACCACGTCCGCGTCACCACCAACGACAGCCAGCCCCCCGCCACCGGCGGCCGGATCACCGGGCTCGCCGGGAAGTGCGTGGACGTGGCGGCCGCCAACACGGCCAACGGCACCCCGGTCCAGCTCTACGACTGCAACGGCACCGCCGCCCAGCAGTGGACCGTGGGCTCGGACGGCACGATCCGGGCGCTCGGCAAGTGCCTCGACGTGGCCTCCGGCGGCACGGCCGACGGCACCCCGGTCCAGCTCTGGGACTGCAACGGATCGGCCGCGCAGAAGTGGGCGGTCAGCGGGGCCCGCGACATCGTGAACCCCCAGGCGAACAAGTGCCTGGACGTCACGGGCAACAACTCCGCCAACGGCACCCGGCTGCAGATCTGGACCTGCGCGGGAACGGCCAACCAGAAGTGGACGGTCAACGGCTGACCGGCCCGGCCCTCCGGAGTCCCGGGCGCACATGATTGGCTGGGGGCATGATCGATGCCTTCCTCGCCGGTGACCTGACCGACATCGAGGCGGCGGTCCGCGCAGCGGCCGCCGCCGAGATCATGCCCCGCTTCCGGCAGCTCGCCGCCCACGAGGTGGTCGAGAAGAACGGTCCGCACGACCTCGTCACCGTCGCGGACCGGCGCGCCGAGGAACACCTCACCGCCTCCCTCGTACGGCTCCTGCCCGGCTCGGTCGTCGTCGGCGAGGAGGCCGTCCACGCCGACCCGAAGGTGTACGGCGCGCTGGGCGGTGACGCGCCCGTATGGATCGTGGACCCGGTCGACGGCACCCGCCAGTTCGTCCGCGGCGAGCCCGGCTTCTGCACCCTGGTGGCCCTCGCCCACCGGGGCGAGCTGCTGGCCTCCTGGACGTACGCGCCGGTTCCCGACGAGATGGCCGTCGCGGTCCGGGGCCGGGGGGCGACTCTCGACGGCGCCGAGATCCGGTCGGGCTCGCCCGCCCCCGGTGCCGTACTGAACGTGGCGATGTCGCACCCCGACTACACCACCGACGAGCAGAAGCGCGCTCTCCGGGGCCTGTACACCGAAGGGTTCGCCGCCCTGCGGCCCTGCGGCTCGGCCGGCCTCGAATACCTGGCCGTCGCCCGTGGCGAGGTCGACGCGCTGGTCTACGACTGGGAGTACGCCTGGGACCACGCGGCGGGCCTCCTCCTGGTCGCCGAGGCGGGCGGCGCGCAGGCCACGCTGTCCGGCGAGCCGTTCCGCATCACCGGGGGCAACGCCCTCCCCTTCACCGCCACCCGCGACCGCGCGACCGCCGACCGCGTCCTGGCGGCGCTGCGGGAAGGCCGCTCAGAGGCCCAGTAGCTCCCGGGTCAGCGCGATGAGCCGCTTGCGGGCCTCGGGGGCGTACGCCTGGTCGTGCGCCCGCGCGTCCGTGAACCGGTCGAAGTAGCGGCCGGTGACGCCCGTGAGCGCCGGGTCGGTGATCAGCCGCACCGCCGGGCGCACCCCCTCCTCGACGGAGACGGCCGGCGTCAGCCCGTACGCGCGCACCCCCTCGGTGTCCATCAGATGGGCCGGGTGGAGCGCGTTGACGGTGACACCGGTGCCGGCCGTCTCCTCCTCGGCCAGCCCGAACGTCGCCATGATCATCGCGAGCTTGCTCCGGCAGTAAGCCTCCAGGCCCTCGTAGCCGCGCTCCATCATGAGGTCGTCCGGATCCACCGGGCGCTGCCCCATCGAGGCCACCTGGACCACCCGCGCGGGCGCCGAGGCCGCGAGCAGCGGCAGCAGCTCCACGGTGAGCAGATACGGCGTCAGGTGATTGACGGTGAAGCGCAGTTCGTGGCCCTGCGCGCCGAACTCGCGGCGCAGTGGTTCGCTTCCGCCGCCCGCCACCGCGTTGTTGACGAGCGCGTCGAGCCGGGGTTCGGCCGCGCGGATCTCCGCCGCCATGGCCCGGACCTGGTCCAGGTCGGACAGGTCCGCGAGATAGGTGCGGACCTCGGCCCGGCCGGCCGAGAGCTCCCGCGCCTCGGCCGCCGCCCGGTCGAGCCGGGTGCGGTCGCGGCCGTGCAGGAGCAGCGTCGCGCCGCGCCCGGCCAGGTCGCGGGCGAGGTGGAGGCCGAGCCCCTGGGTGGCGCCGGTGACGAGGACGGTGCCGCTGAACGTGTCTGGTGCCGTGAAGGTATCCATGGCCTGAGTTATATCAAGCGCTTGATATATATTCCATGCTTGCCTTTCCTTCGGATGGTGCTGTATATCCGGCCCTGTACGCTCGCGACCATGGGAATGACCGCCGGTGAACGCCTCGGCCTGGACATCAAGCGCGCCGAGCAGGCCCTCATGGCGGCCAAGAGCGCCGCGCTCAAGGACGCGGACCTCACGGTCGCGCAGTACGCGGCGCTGCTCGCGCTCTCGGACAGCCCCGGGATCTCCGGCGCGGCGCTCGCACGGGCGTGCCTGGTGACCCCCCAGGCCATGGCGGGCGTGCTCAAGCACCTGGAGGAGCGCGGCCTGATCGCCAGGTCCGCGCACCCCTACCACCAGAAGATGCTGGAGACCCGGCTGACGGACGCCGGGGCGGCGGCCCTGCGGAGCGCCGACGAGCGCGCGGTCCGCATCGAACGCCGCATCGCGGACGCGCTCACTCCCCGGGAACGCGACACCCTGCGCGACCTGCTGGCCCGCTGTGTCACCGCGATCCGCGCGGACTGAGCCCGCTCAGGACGTGGCGGCCAGGACCTCGCGCGCCTCGCGTACGAGTTCCGCCGCCGTCTCCACGGCCGCCGGGTCCAGGCCCCGCAGTGCCGCGTCCACCCGGTCCGCGAAGCCGGGCGGGGTCCCGGGCAGGGCGGCGGTCGCCGCGAGCGCGCCCTTCTCGTTGAGGCACCAGGTGCGGTGGTGGGCGTGGAGCGACTGGGCGAGGATGCCGAAGGCCCGGGACAGGCAGAGCGAGACGTGCAGCCGGTCGCCCGCCCGGGCGGACTTGCGGGCCGCCGCGACCGAGAAGTCGGCCTCCCAGGCCGCATCGGTCAGCGCCCTGCGCAGCGGCTCCGGGTAGACCGAGGTCTGCTCCTGGAGGGCCGTCAACTCGCCGCCCGGATCGGAGAGTACGCGCCCGAGCGCGACCTCTCCCGGGTATGCGGGCGACCAGAAGCCCAGCGGATGGCCGGGCTGGACGCCCACCTCGTAGCGGCCCTCCCGGCAGTCGGCCCAGACCGCCTCCACCCGGTCCACGTCGCGCAGGATCCAGTCGACCTGGACGCCGTCCACCCGCAGCCAGCCTCCCCCGTTCACCCACGGCCCCCAGCCGCCGGGACCGGTCACTTCGACCGGGGAGCCCTGGAAGGCGGTGGCCAGCGCGGACAGGGCGGCGGTGTCCGGCGTACCGCGGTAGTACACGCCCAGGTCCCAGTCGGAGTCCGGGCGGTGGGCGCCCCGGGCCCGGCTGCCGCCGAGCAGGACGGCCCGGATGCCGGGCAGCTGGGTGAGCCGGGTGGCCATCTCGGCGACCCGGGCGGTCATTCCGGAGCCGGCCGCGCCGGCGGGGTTCTCCGATGTCATCGGGCGAGGACACTACCCGCCCCCCGGCTGTCGGTGCCTGCGAATATCCTGGAGGCTCCGACCGTCGGCTGACAGAGGAGTCCGAAGGTGCCGTCGATGCTCGATGCGGTCGTGGTGGGCGCGGGCCCCAACGGACTGACCGCCGCAGTCGAACTGGCCCGCCGGGGCTTCGCCGTCCAGGTCTTCGAGGCCGGGCCCGCGGTCGGCGGCGGGGCGCGTACGGAGGAGCTGACGCTCCCCGGCTTCCGGCACGACCCCTGCTCGGCGGTGCACCCCCTGGCCATAGGCTCCCCGGCCTTCGACGCGATGCCCCTCGACCGGCACGGACTGGAATGGGTCCAGCCCGACCTGGCCCTCGCCCACCCCTTCCCCGACGGCAGCGCCGCCGTGCTCGCCGCCTCCGTGGGGGAGACGGCGATGTCGCTCGGCCCCGGGGACGCGGGCGCCTACCGCCGCCTCCTCGCCCCCTACCTCGGCCACTGGGACAGCCTCGCCCGGGACTTCCTGCGCACCCCGTGGGACGGGCTGCCCCAGGACCCGTACCGCTGGGCGCGGTTCGGGCTCGACGCCGTCCAGCCCGCCGCCCTGCTCTCCCGCCGCTTCCGGGGCGAGAAGGCGCGCGGCCTGATCGCCGGGCTCGCCGCGCACGCCATCGCGCCCACGAACGGCCTCGCCACCGGCGGCATCGCCCTGCTCTTCGCGCTCGCCGCGCACGAGCGGGGCTGGCCCGTTCCGCGCGGCGGCTCCCAGGCCATCTCCGATGCCCTCGCCTCGTACCTGCGGGAGCTGGGCGGCACCATCACCACCGGCACGGAGGTCAAGCGCCTGGACGAACTGCCGCCCGCCCGCGCCTACGTCTTCGACACCTCCCCGGCCGCCCTCGCCCGGATCGCCGGACTCGGCCGCGCCTACCAGGGGTACCGCTACGGCGCGTCCTGCTTCAAGATCGACTACGCGCTGTCGGGCCCGGTGCCCTGGACCGCCGAGGAGCCCCGCCGGGCCGGGACCGTGCACATCGGCCCCACCGCCGGCGAGATCGACGACGCCCTGCACCGGGCGGTCGACGGCCGCGACCCCCGCGTCCCCTTCCTCATCACCGCGCAGTCCAGCCTCGTCGACCCCTCCCGCGCCCCCGGGGGCAAGCACGTCTTCTGGGTGTACGGGCACGTCCCGGCGGGCTGGCAGGGCGACGCGACCGAGGTCATCGAACGGCAGCTGGAGCGGTTCGCCCCCGGCTTCCGCGACCTGGTCCTCGCCCGCGCGGTCGCCGGTCCGCCCGGCATCGCCGAGCGCAACGCGAACTACGTGGGCGGGGACATCGCCTGCGGCGCCTTCGCCGGCCTCCAGACCGTCATCCGCCCCAAACTGGCCCGCGTCCCCTACGCCACCGCGCACCCGGCGGTCTTCCTCTGCTCCTCCGCGACCCCGCCCGGCCCCGGGGTGCACGGCATGTCCGGACACCACGCGGCCAAGGCGGTCTGGCGGCGGCTGCGCGCTTCGGGGGAGCCGGGCCGCCGCCGCTGACGCGGATCAGCCGCTGCTTCCGCCCTTCCGTACCGTGCAGGTGTCCGTGTCGGCCGGGCACCAGTGCGTACGCCCGCCGACCAGATGGAGTTCGAGGTCGGCGTCCCGCATGCCGTGGTCGTCCAGCGCCTTGCGGAGCGCCGTCGGTGCGGGCTGCGGCGGCAGGCCGAGCACGCCGATGACGACGACGTTGTTGCGCGCCTCCACGGACGCGATCTGCCACTTCCCGGTCGCCGCCCACTTTTCGGCGACCGGCCGGGCGTCGGCGGCGAGCAGGCGGTCGTGGGCCACCCGGATCGTGCCGGTGGTGAGCGGTACGGCGACCAGCACGACGACACAGGCCACCGCCACGAGCGTCCGGCCCCGGAACTGCCCGACCCGCAGGTCCGCCTGCTCGGCGCCCGCCCGGACGCCGTACAGGAGGAAGACCACGGTGCCGGTGGCGACGATCGCGGCCACGTTGGTCGCGAACAGGAGCGCGGACTCCCCGGCGTCGTGGTAGCGGTGCACCGTCAGAAGCAGTCCCGTCACGGCCAGCGGCGGCACCAGGGAGATGGCGATGGCCACGCCCGGCAGGGTGTCCGAGATGTCGGCGCGCACCAGGGCGAACGCGCCGACCGTGCCGGTGGCCAGCGCGGCGAGCAGGTCGATCAGGCGCGGGCTGATCCGCGAGGACACCTGGCTGTTGGAGGCGAAGGCGTCCGGCGGGGCGGCGATCCATCCGAGCAGCATGCCGATCACCACCACGGCGACCGCGCCCCCGGTCACCAGCAGCAGACAGCGCACCACCTGACGGCGGCGGGCCAGCACCAGGGCCAGCGCGCAGCCGAGGATAGGCGTCATCAGCGGGGCGACGATCATCGCCCCGATCACCGTGGCCGTGGAGTCCCCGACCACCCCCGCGCTCGCGATGACGGCGGCCAGCACGAGCAGCCCCCAGAACCGGGTCGAGCCCGGACTGCGCACCCCGCGCTCGATGAACAGCGCGCCGGTCATCCTCCGGACCGCGTCGGCGTCGACTCCCGCCATCTCCTCAGCCCCTCTCCCGGGTGGGCCCGACGACCGGCTCCCGGTCCCCGGCCGCCAGGAACTCCACCACCGCCAGCAGGAACAGCAGACAGAGCGCGATCCCGACCACGACCCAGCCCGTCGGGTGCGCCCACACCAGGTAGACCACGAGCGCTCCCGCCACCAGCAGCCAGGCGAACCAGGCACGGAACCGGCGGACGAACGGGCCGACCGGACCGGTCCGCAGCCCCGCCCCGTCGGCCGTCGCCCGCACCGCGCCGATCCCCGACGTCCACAGCCCCCGGACGGTCGTCGCGCGGCGCCCCGGACCGGTGAGCCAGGCCGCCAGCGCGACCACGACCCCCAGGGCCACCACCATCCGTACCGTCGTCCCCAGGAACCGGGTCATCGCGTCGTAGACCGCGCCCGCCGCCCCCGGCGACACCCCGGCCGGCAGCGCGTCCAGATAGACCGCCCGGAAGACGCGCAGCCCGATGCCGAGCAGGCCCACGGCGACCGCGGCGCCGATGGCCCCCGCCACCAGCGACCGGCGCCGCCGCACCGAGAGCAGCACGCCCCCGGCGACCAGCAGGACGGCGATCGCGGCGAGCCAGTCGCCCAGGAACTGCAGCACCCGTACGTACGTCCTGACCTTGCCGACGTCCTCCGACCTGACGAGCGTGATGTCGGTGTGGACCTCCGGGATGCGCCCGGCCACCGCCATGCCCCGGTCCACCAACTGCTGCTTCACCTGGTCGATGACGGGGGCGAGGTCCAGCGTGACGGCGTCGTCGGTCAGTTCCACCGCACCGCCGCCCTTTCCGGTCAGCGCCTTGTCGACGGCCCGGTGCACCCGCCGGTTGCCCTCGGTCCACACCTTCTCGAAGGCGTCCGACGCGGCGACCGCGCGCGCCCGGTCGTGGACCAGGCTGCGCACGGCGTCCTCCAGCGAACCGCCGAGCCGCCCGAGCGCCTTCTCCAGCCGGGGCCGGTCCTCCGGCGACACACCGGACAGCAGCGCGGACAGGTCGATCCGGGTCATGAGCGCGTCGGTCACCCGGTCGGCCACGGCGTCCTGGACGGCCGGGTCGGAGGCGAGCGGGGCGACCGTGGCCACGTAACGGTCGGTGTCCCCGACCTGGTCCGATGCCCACGCGGCGACGACGGACAGCGGGGCCAGCAGAGAGCCGAGGACGATGAGGACGGCGGCGAGGAAGGACCGGCCCCGGTGCCGGGGCGGCCGGGTGCGCGCCTCCTCCAGCGCGGCCACCCGTCGCCGCAGGGCCTCGACCTCCGCGGCTGAGGAGCCGTCACTCGCCGTCGCGCCGCCGTCGTCCACCGCGCCTCCTGCCGGGTCCGTACTCCCTGACTGTCCAGGCAACGGCGACGGGCGGGCGCGCGCGAGCGGGGTTGCGCCGAACGGACAGGTCCGTGTGTAACGCGAGCCGTTCGCGGAAGTGGCCGAGAAGCGTCTCCGAACCGGTTCGAGCTGCGGAAACATGGCGCCGGACCGGCTTGTAATGCCCGAGTAACGCCGCCCTCCTAGCGTGCGGAATCCCCCGTACCGTTCCTGGAGGAGCATCCCGATGCACCTGTCCCGATCGCCCCGGCGGAGAACTGCCGCCTGGGCGGCAGCAGCGCTCACCGTCACGGGCCTGCTGATTGCCCCACCGACCGCCGCCGCGGCATCCGGCCCGACCGCCGCCCCGGTCGACTCCGCCCTGCTGAAGGCCGTGGAGAAGGGCGGCGAGAGCTCGTTCTTCGTCGTCCTCAAGGACAAGGCCGACCTCACGACCGCCAAGCGGGCGCACGGCCACGCCGCTCGCACCAAGTCGGCGTTCGACGAGCTCAAGGCGAAGGCCCACAAGAGCCAGCAGTCGCTGAACACCTTCCTCGACAAGAAGAAGGTGGGCCACCAGGACTTCTGGATCGCCAACGCGGTCAAGGTCACGGGGGACCAGGACCTCGTCGAACAGCTCGCGAAGCGCTCGGACGTCGAGCGCATCGTCAAGGAGCAGCACTACAAGCTGGACGACATCGAGTCGCAGCCCAGCGGCGCCCAGACCGAGGCGGCCGTGAAGGCCGCCACCGAGGCCCAGGCGGCGGAGGAAGGCACCCCCGAGTGGGGCGTCAAGGACATCAAGGCCGACCGGGTCTGGGACGACTACGAGGACCGCGGCGAGGGCATCGTCATCGCCAACGTCGACTCGGGCGTCCAGTACGACCACCCGGACCTGGTCGACAACTACCGGGGCAACAACGGCGACGGCTCGTTCACCCACGACTACAACTGGTACGACGCCAGTGGTGAGTGCCCGACCGACGCGCCCTGCGACAACAACGGCCACGGCACCCACACCATGGGCACGATGGTCGGCAAGAACGGCGTCGGCGTCGCCCCGAACGCGACCTGGATCGCCGCCAAGGGCTGCGAGACCGACGAGTGCGCGGACAGTTCGCTGCTCGCGGCCGGCCAGTGGATACTCGCCCCGACCGACGCACAGGGCAAGAACCCGCGCCCGGACCTCGCGCCGAACATCGTCAACAACTCCTGGGGCGGCGGCGACACGACGTTCTACCAGGACATCGTCGAGGCGTGGAACGCGGCCGGCATCTTCGAGGCGTTCGCCTCCGGCAACGACGGCGACGGCACGACCTGCTCCACCGGCCACGCGCCCGGCTCGCAGGCTCCCTCCTACGGCGTCGGTGCCTACGACTCCAGCGGCAAGATCGCCAACTTCTCCGGCTTCGGCCCGTCGCTCGTCGACGGCTCCATGAAGCCGAACATCTCCGCGCCGGGCGTCGACGTCCGCTCCACCTGGCCGGGCAACGCGTACAACACGATCTCCGGTACGTCGATGGCGACCCCGCACGTCGCGGGCTCGGTGGCCCTGCTGTGGTCCGCCGCCCCGTCGCTCATCGGCGACATCGACGCCACCCGCGCCCTGCTGAACGACGGCGCGACCGACGTGGACGACACGCACTGCGGCGGCACCGCCGACGCCAACAACGTCTGGGGCGAGGGCAAGCTCGACATCTTCGCCTCCGTCGACAAGGCCCCGCACACCGCCGCCACGATGACCGGCAAGGTCACCGACAAGGCCAGCGGCGCCGCCCTGACCGGCATCACGATCGAGGCCACCGGTGCCACCGGCACCCGCACGGTCAGCAGCATCTCCGGCGGCACCTACCGGCTGACGCTGGCCCCGGGCACGTACTCCTTCAAGCTCAGCGGCTACGGCTACGCCCCGGTCTCCGTCCCCGACGTCACGGTCACCACGGGCCAGGCCCTCGCCAAGGACTTCGCGCTCGACGCGGTCGCCGCGCACAAGGTCTCCGGCAAGGTCCTCGACGTCCAGGGCCGCCCGCTCGCCAAGGCCACCGTCCAGGTCACCGGCTCCCCGGTCGCCGCGGTCACCACCGCCACCGACGGCACGTACACCCTGCCGAAGGTCTCCGAGGGCAGCTACACCCTCACCGTGAGCCCGGCCGCCCCGGTCCTGTGCAACGGCATCTCGCGCGGCTCGCTGACCGTCGACGGCGACATGACGGCGGACGTGAAGCTGCCGAACCGCACCGACGCCTACGGCAACACCTGCTCGCCGGCCACCTACTCCTGGATCAAGGGCTCCACCAAGGTGGCGCTCACCGGTGACGAGGACGCCAAGACGGTCTCGCTGCCCTTCCCGGTCAAGCTCTACGGCGTCTCCTACACCAGCGCCTCGGTCACCACCAACGGCCTGGTCAACTTCATGGAGCCGCGCATCGGCGACTACGCCAACACCACGCTCCCCTCGGCGGCCCGCCCCAACGGCGCCGTCGCGGCCCTCTGGGACGACCTGGTCCTGGACAAGAAGTCCTCCGTGCAGACCGCGACCACCGGCTCGCAGGGAAACCGCTCCTTCGCCATCGTCTGGAACAACGCCGCCTACGCCGACGGCTCCACCGGCCGCGCCACCTTCGAGGCCGTCTTCGACGAGGCCACCGGCTCGGTCACCCTCCAGTACCAGTCCGTCGCCGACCGCGGGGCAGGTGCCACCGTCGGCATCGAGAACCAGACCGGTGACGACGCCCTCCAGTACTCCTTCGACCAGTCGGTCATCACCGCCGGCTCGGCCGTCCACATCGCGCAGGAAGACAAGTGATGAGAGCCCACAACTCGCGGCGCGCCCTGCGGCTCGCCTCCGGACTGGTCGCTGCCGGACTGGCCCTGACCGCCGCACCGCACGCCCTCGCCGCCGACACCGGCTCGGGCTCGGCCATGCGCCTGACGGACGCCCAGGCCGAGAAGCTGGCCGAGCGCATGGAGGTGGACCCGCAGGCCGGCGCCGCCGAGACGGACGCGGACCCGGCGGGTTCCGACTCGGGCACGGGCCCGACGGCTTCCACCGACGCCGCCGCCAACATCACGGTCAAGGACACGTCCAGGATCGAGAACGTGGCCGGCCTGGCTACCACGATGCCGGTCGGCAACACGCAGGGTGACTACATCACGCTGCACAGCAACGGCCATGCCGCCCGCACCACGGCCGACGGCACGGAGCAGTGGACCCGCTCCGTCGAGTCGCTGTACGCGGACTGGGGCGTCAGGCCGACACGTGTGTGGGAGAAGGAGATCTACCCCCCTCACGTGCAGATGAGCTACAACGCCGTCGGCCCGTTCACCCCCAACTCCGACCAGGGCTACGACTCCGGAGACCTGACCGGCGACGGTGTGCCCGACGTGGTCTTCACCGCCGACATGGGCATGAACCCGCCGGTCGGTGTGAGCATCCCGGGCACCACGCTGACCGCCGGCACCATGGTCACGATCCTCGACGGCGAGACCGGGAAGACGGTCTGGTCGAAGTTCTACACGTACGCGAGCCAGGTCAAGATCGTGGACGGTGCGCTGCTCGTCGCCGACTCGCCCGCGTACAACCCGGCCGCCCCGGCGGGCAGCACGGCGAAGTTGACCAGCACCCGGTTCGAGTACGCCGACGGCAAGCTCACCGAGGCCGGCACCTGGACGTACGACACCGGGGAGACGGGTCCGGCGACCTGGGGCGCCCTCCAGGACCTCGGCGGCGGCAAGGCCGCCGTGGCGTGGAACATCCGCAAGACCGCCACCACCGCCGCGAGCGGGCGCACCCTCGTCCTCGACATGAACGACGGCGCGGTGCAGTGGCAGACGGCCAGCTCCCTGTACGTGCGGCAACTGCGGGTGGACGAGAGCCGCGGGCAGCTCGTCGCCGTGGAGCAGTCCGACTACAGCGACGGGGTGCGCTACGAGCTCGTCGCCTACGACCTGTCGGACGGCCGCCGCACCACGCTCGACTCCCGCGTCAACGTGCTGCCCACCGCCCTCACGGTCGGCAACCTCCAGGGCAGCGGGGACGCCGAGTACGCGGTCGCCGAGTCGTCGCTGACGGACTCGCTGTTCGTGAACGCGAACACGATCCGCGTGCTGGACGGTGACGCCCCGCAGACCGCGCTGTGGCAGCACACCACCAAGCGCGACGCCTCGAACCCGGAGAACGGGCCGAGCACCTGGAAGCTCGACGTCGTCGCGAAAAATCTGGTCGCCGCCGCCTCGGACGACGCGAAGAGCGGGACCGCCGAGAACCCTGGCAGCCGCTTCGCCTCCCTGACGGTCTTCACCGGCAAGGGCAAGCTCAGCTGGCAGACGAAGGGCGCCACCGCGTCCCCCACCTTCCAGGACGTGTTCACGGACAAGAGCGGCCGGCACATCCGTGTCGTCGACACCGACCAGAACGTCCGCACCTACGCCTTCAAGGACGGCGGCCAGGAGCAGCTGACGCCGCTTCAGGGCCTCATGGCCTACGCGAAGACCGTCGACGTCGACGGCGACCAGAAGGACGACCTCGTGGAGGGCGGCACCTCCAACGGTGTCTTCGCCTACTCGGGCACCTCGCTGCTCGCGGGCAAGCCGAAGATGCTGTGGAGGGCGACGCTGCCCGGCGCGGTCCACCGCATCGAGACCGCCGACGTCACTGGGGACAAGACGCCCGAGATCGTCGTGGCCGCGGACAGCGCGGTCGTGGTCCTCGACTCGCGGACCGGTGCCGTCCTCAACACCATCGACGGCGGCGGCCAGTTCGTCCGCTCGGTGACCCTCGCGGACGTCGACGGTGACAACAAGGCCGACATCCTCGTCCCGACCGACGCACTGCGCGTCTACAAGGGCGACGGCAAGGCGCTCTGGACGTACGCCGCCCCGGACGGTTCGGGCGATGTCACGTTCTCCGACCCGTCGCTGGGTGACGGCAAGGTGTACGCGCAGTACACCAGCAAGGATTCGCTCCACCTGGACGCCCCCGCCATGCGGGCCGTGCAGTTGGACGCGAAGACCGGTGCGCTCGGCTGGGCCGCGGAGCCGGAGGCTCCGGCCGGCGCCCAGGACGGAAAGGTGCGCGCCGGCCTGCTCGACCACTCGGTGTACGCCTCGCCCGCGATCCCGTACGCCGATGGCCACGCCGTCGTCTACACCTGGGTCGTCTGGACGCCCACCGGCCTCAGCGGCGCCGACGCCATCAGCCCGCACAACGCGATGGAGATCCGCGACGGCCGCACGGGCAAGGTGCTGCACACTGCGGTCCTCGGCGGCCTGTGGACCCACAGCAACTACTTCGACGGGGACAACACCCTGCTCGCATCGGGCACCGCGGCGATCTACTCCTTCACCGCCGACGGTGACGCGGACAACCGCGTGTACACCATCCCGCCGGCTCAGTACGCGTCCTGGATCACCGCCCCGAATGGCGAAAAGGTGGTCGCAACCGGGGGTGAGGGCGGGGTCTACCTCTGGGACCCGGCCGTGCTGACCGGCGATCAGCAGTATCCCAGCTACCTCGGGAAGGCGCCCGCGGCCGGAGCTGCCCGCAACTACATCGTGGGCGACCTCGACGGGGACGGCAAGGAAGAGGCCGTCATGCTCAACTTCGACCACCGAGGCGTGAACCAGGCGGCGGAGCTGATCGGCGGCGGCTACTCGGTGCCCAACAACAGCACCCCCTACACGATCACTCTCAAGCTCTCCTGAGTCGGGCGGTCGCCCCGTCCGCCGCCCCCTCCGGCACTCGCCGGAGGGGGCGGCGGCATGTCCGGTTAAAGTGGGCGCCCTCATGAACGAGCGGCACACAGCACCCAGCACGAACCCGGCTCCACCCCTGGTCCGAATACGCCTTTTCGGTGGATTCCGGGTGACTCGCGACGGCGGTCCGGCCCTGGCCGAGCGCTGGCCGAGACAGACCGCGCAGTCCCTGGTGAAGCTCCTCGCCGTCGTACCCGGACACCGGCTCCACCGCGAACAGGTCATCGACGTCTGCTGGCCTGATACCGACCCACAGGCGGCCCAGGGCAGTCTCCGCGTCGCTCTGCACGCCGCCCGCCGCGCCCTGGAACCCGAGCTCGCCTCCCGCGCCACCTCCTCGTACCTCGCCTCCGAAGGCGGACTGCTCTACCTCGACCCCGTGAGGGTCCGGATCGACGCGGACCGCGCGGAGGAGCGGGCGCACACCGCCCTTGCCACGGGCGGCGTCGCCGAACTCCGGCAGGCCCTGGACCGCTTCTCCGGCGAGTTCCTCCCCGAGGACCGCTACGCCGATTGGGCCGAGGGCCGCCGCTCCCAGCTGGCCGAACTCAAGGAGCGGCTGCTCCTCGCCCTCGCAGGCGCGCAGCTCGAAGCGGGCGCGGCTCAGGAAGCGGTCACCGTCGCGGAGCTGGTCCTCGGCTCCAGCCCCGCCGAAGAGCTGGCCCACCGCCTCCTCATCGACGCCTACACGCGGCTCGGGCTGCGCCGCCGCGCGGTGCGGCAATACCACGTCTGCCGGGCGGCCCTGGACGCCGAGCTCGGCGTACGGCCAGGGCCGGAGACCGAGCGCCTGCACCGCGCGGCACTGGCGGCGGAGCCCGCCGGGCCGCCGTCCGCACCCTCCCTGCCCGCCTCGCTCCGCGTCCCGGCCGCCACCCCGCTGCGCGGGCGCGAGGCCGTGCTCCGGCGGCTGCTCACGGCGGACGGGCCCGCCGTCGTCACCGTGCTCACCGGCGAGGCGGGCGTCGGCAAGACCCGGCTGGTCGGCGAGGTGGCCCGACGGGCGGCCGCCTCCGGAACCGCCGTCCTGTGGGGCGGCGGTCACGACGCCGAGGGCCACACCCCGTACGGCGCCTTCGCCGAGGCCCTGGACGGCTGGCTGGCCGAACGCGACGAGGCGGAACGCGCCCGCGTCGGCGGCGAGTACCCCGAACTGGCCGCGTTCCTGCCGGCGCTCGGCCGGGTCCGCGCCGACTCCGAACGCAGCCCAGAGGAGGAGCGCGACCGCCTCTTCCGCGCCACGGCCGCGCTGCTCGGCGAACTGGCCACCGCACAGCCGGTGCTGATCGTGCTGGACGACCTGCACGCCGCGGACCTGGGCTCCTTCCAGCTGCTGAGCCACCTGGCGCGGCGGGCCGCGCAGAGGGACGGTTGGCGGTTCCTCGTGACGTACCGGGAGGAGGAGATACCCGACGGCGATCCGCGCGGTGCCGGCCTGTCCTCCCTGGTCCGCCAGGGCCTCGCCGTCCGCGAGGACGTGCCGCGCCTGGACCAGGCGGCGTGCCTCGCCGTCGTGCGCGACACGGTCGGGCAGACGGCCGCCCCCGCCTCCCGTACCCCCGACAGGATCTGGGAACTCTCCCTCGGCAACCCGCTGTTCGCCGTCGAGCTGGCTCACGGCATGGCCGACGGCACCGGGACCATCGCCCCGGACGGCGTCCGGCAGCTCGTCGCGGACCGGCTGGCGCGTCTCGACCACGACGCCCGGAGAATCGTCGAGGCGCTCTCCGTGGCCGGACCGGAGACATCGTTGTCCGAGCTGCTCGACGTCGCCGCCCACGGGCTCCATCCCGCCGTCACCGGAGGCGCCGCCACCGATGCCCTGGAACGGGCCATGGACGCCTCGCTGATCGAGGAGCGGGACATACTCGTCGGAGGCAGGCACGAGGCGGGGCTGACCTTCCGCCACCCGCTGGTCCGCCTCACCTGCTACGAGAAGCTCTCCGCCATCCGCCGCAGGCAGCTGCACGGCGCCTTCGCGCAGGCGGTGCTCCGCCGCCGCCCCGACGCCGTGGACACCCTCGCCTCGCACTTCACCCGCGCCGACGACCCGCGCGCCGCCGAGTACCTGCGCCGCGCCGCCGCCCGGGCCGCCGCCCTCTTCGCCAACGACACCGCCGACCGCTACTACCGCGACCTGGTCGCCCGGCTCGACGTGGACGCCGCCCGCGCCCGCCTCGCCCACAGCCAGGTGCTGCGCCGCATGGGCAACTTCGCCCAGGCCGCCGAGGTGCTGCGCCTCGCGCTCGACGAGTTCGTCCGGCGCGGCGACCACGAGGACATCGTGCTCGCGGCGGCCTGGCTCGCCGACACCCTCGGACGCACCGGCCTCCCCGACGCCGGCCGGCAGGTGCTCGCCGCGCACCCGGTCACCCCCGACACCGCCCCGGAGCCCGCCGCCGGGCACTACCTGGCCCAGGCCGTGCTGTGCCGCATCCAGGGGCGGTACGAGGACGCCTACCCGGCCGCCCAGCAGGCGGTGACCGCCGGGCAGCGGGTCGCCGGACGGGCCGGGGAGGGGCTGATGGCCCGGGCCCACTCGCTGCGGGCCAGCATCCTGGGCCTCAGCGGCCGCCTGGACGAGGCCCGCGAGGCGGTCGCCCTCGCCCTTCCCCCGGCCGAGGCGTACGGCGACCCGACCCTGCTCGGCTCGGTGCTCTCGACGCTGCGGGAGAACGAGCGGCGGGGCGGCCGGCTCCGCGAGGCCGTCGCCACCGGACAGCGGGCCCTCGACCTCGCCGAGCAGTCCGGCGACCCGGCGGGCGCCGCCTTCGAGCGCGCCAACCTCGCCGAACTCTGGCTCCTCCTCGAAGACTTCGACACCGCGCGCACCCTCGCCGAGGCGGCGGTCGCGGGCGCCGAGCAGGACGACGCCTGGTGCCTTCCCTACACCCTGGCGGCCCTCGCCCTCGTCCGGATGCGCACCGGGGACGCGGCCGACGCCGCCGCGCTGCTGGACCGCGCGCAGTCCTCACCGGGCCTGGTGGACCGGCAGGCGGGCCACGAGGTGCGGGCGGCCCGCGCCGAACTCGCCCTGCGCGACGGGCTGCCCGGGCAGGCCCGGCGCGCCCTGGAGGGACACGAGCGGGACGTGCCCGTGCTCGCGGCCTGGGCCGAGCTGCGCAGCGGCCGCCCGGAACCGGCACGCCGGCTGGCCGCCGACGAGGTCGCCCGCGCCGCCCGCACCGGCGAACGGCTCGCCGAGGCGGACGCCCGGACGGTCCTCGCCCTGGCCCTGCACCGACTCGGCGACGGAGAGGCGGCCCGGGAGGCGCTGACACGTGCCGACGAGCTGGTCCGGTCCCTGCCCTACCCGGCGGGCGCGGCCCATGTGGCCGGGGCGCGGGCGCTCATGGAAACGGAGCCGGACGCCCGTTAGCGGGGCGGTCCGGCTCCGTTCGGGGGTGCTTACGCGGGCAGCCGCTCCAGCAGCCCCGCGAAGTCGGTGTCCGGCGCCAGGGTGCCGAAGGCGAGCCCCCGGTCCCCGGCGAGGCGCGAGGCGCAGAACGCGTCCGCGACCGCCGTCGGCGCGTGCCGGACGAGCAGCGAGCCCTGGAGCACCAGCGCCGCGCGCTCGATGAGCCGGCGGGCCCGCAGCGGGGCGTCCTCGCTGAGGACCAGCTCGCCGCGCAGCTCCTGCCAGGCCGCGTCCAGCCGGCGGTCCGCCCCCGAGGCGGCCTCGACCTCGGCGCGGAAGGCGTCCAGCGACTCCGGCTCCCGGGCCAGCGCGCGCAGCAGGTCCAGCGCGTTCACATTGCCCGAGCCCTCCCAGATGCCGTTGAGCGGGGCCTCCCGGTACATGCGCGGCATGCCCGACTCCTCGACGTAGCCGTTGCCGCCGAGGCATTCCAGCGCCTCCGCGACCGCGACCGGCTGGCGCTTGCACACCCAGTACTTGGACACCGCCGTGGCCAGCCGCAGGAACGCCCGCTCACCGGAGTCGCCGCGCTGGGCCCGGTCGGCGGCGCCGGCCAGCCGCAGCCCGAGCGTGGTCGCCGCCTCGGACTCGACCGCGAGGTCCCCGATCACGTTGCGCATCAGCGGCTGGTCGATCAGCTTGGTGCCGAACACCGAGCGGTGGCGCACATGGTGGGCGGCCTGGGCGAGCGCGGCCCGGATGCCGGCGGCCGAGCCGATGACGCAGTCCAGCCGGGTCATCGTCACCATGTCGATGATGGTGCGGACGCCCTTGCCCTCCGGGCCGACGAGCCAGGCGACCGTGTCGTCGAACTCGGGCTCGCTGCTGGCGTTGGACCGGTTGCCGAGCTTGTCCTTGAGCCGCTGGATGCGGAAGGTGTTGCGGCTGCCGTCCGGCAGGACGCGCGGCACCAGGAAGCAGGAGAGACCGCCCGGCGCCTGGGCGAGGACCAGGAAGAGGTCGTTCATCGGGGCGCTGGTGAACCACTTGTGCCCGCGCAGCCGCCAGGTCCCGTCGCCCGCCTCGGTGGCCGTGGTGGAGTTGGCGCGCACATCGGTGCCGCCCTGCTTCTCCGTCATGCCCATCCCGGCGAGCAGCCCCGGCTTCTCGGCGGGGGTGCGCAGCCCGGCCTCGTACACCCGGCCGGTCAGCAGCGGTTCGTACGTCTTCGCCAGGTCGGGGGCGTGCCGCAGCGCCGGGACGACGGCGTACGTCATGGAGACCGGGCAGAGGTGGCCCGCCTCCAGCGTCGACATCACCATGAAGCCGGCCGCGCGGGCCACGTGCGCGCCGGGGCGCTCGTCCGCCCAGGCCGCGCCGGCCAGGCCCGCGCCCACCGAGGCGTTCATCAGGTGGTGGTAAGCGGGGTGGAAGTCGACCTCGTCCACGCGGTGGCCGTAGCGGTCGTGGGTGCGCAGCACGGGCTCGTTGACGTTGGCCTGCTCGGCCCACTCCTGGGCCTGCGCGCTGCCGGCGTAGCGGCCGAGGCGGTGCAGCTCCTCGGTGTGCCATTCGGCGCCCTCGCGGCGCAGGCCCTCCAGGAGCACCGCGTCGTCGGCCACGTCGTGCCCGGTCAACGGCGGTGCCTGGTTGGTCACTTCGTGGGTCGCGGCGGTGGGGTTGCTGCGCGGGGCGACGGTTTCGGGCACGGGAACCTCCTGGTGGAAGGGGGGTCAGGGCTGCTGCGCGGGCGGGGCGCCCGCGCAGCGCAGGGCCATGGCGACGAGTTCGGTGAGCAGCGCCTCGGTCGTCTCCCCGTCACCGGCGCCGAGCGGGTCGACCAGGACCTCGCCGACCGCGCCGGTGAGCGCGGCGGCGGTGATCTCGCCGTTCTGCGCGGGCAGCAGGCCCTCGTCGATGCCCGCGTGGACGACCTCGGCGAACAGGGCGCGGTAGCGGCGGCGGTATTCGAGGCGTTCGGCGCCGACCGCCGGATCGGCCGGGGCGGCGAGCAGCGCGTAGGCCAGGCCCCGGTTCTCCAGGGCGCGGCGGGCGAAGACCTCGACGCCCCGGGCCAGCCGCTCGACGGGTGTCCCCGGCTCCCGCAGCACCGTGCCCAGCACCTCGACCTCGCGCCCGGCGGCCCGCCGGAACACCTCGACGGCCAGGGCCGCCTTGGACGAGAAGTGCTGGTAGACGGAGCCGGCCGCGATGCCGGCCGAGTCGGCGACGGCGGTGACCGACGCCTGCGACCAGCCGACCTCCGTGACCACCGAGGTGGCGGCGGCGATCAGATGCTCCCTGGCTGCTTCGAGCCGACTGATTTCGGCTGGGGTCTTGCGGTAGGCCATGAAAGAAGTGAACCATCATTCAGAGTTTCCCGCCATGGCCCGTTCGCACGGTCCGGCTCGTCAGGAGAACGTGATGCACCTCAGTACCCTGCTGGACAGCGCAGTCCGCTCGGCCGGCGACCACGAAGCGGTCGTCCACGGTGAGCAGCGGTGGTCCTACCGGGAATTCGCCGACGCGGCCCGCCGTGCCGCGACCGTGCTGCGGGAGGCGGGGCTGCGCCCGGGCGACCGGCTGGCCGTGATGACGTACAACACCCCGGCCTTCCTCTTCGCCGCGTTCGGCGCCTGGTACGCGGGCGCCACCCTGGTCCCCGTCAACCACAAGCTCCAGACCGCCGAGGTGGCACGCCAGCTGAACCACTGCGGGGCCCGGATCGCCGTGGTCGACGCCGAGATCGGCGAGCGCGCCACCGCCGCCGACGCCGAGGCGACCTGGCTGGTCAGCCACCCCGACGCCGGGCCGGACGCGCTGCCCGCCGACGCCTTCGAGGCGCGGATCGCGGCCGCCGAACCGTACGCCGGGGAGCCGGGGCCGGACGACGAGGTCGCGCAGATCCTGTACACCTCGGGCACCTCCGGCGCCCCCAAGGGCTGCGTCCACACCCACCGGTCGGTGACCCTCACGGCCGCCTACACCGCCGCTGCCATCCCGCTGCACCGCGACGAGCGCTTCCTGATCTGCATGCCCGTCTGGCACGCGTCCCCGCTCAACAACTGGGTGATGGGCACGCTACTGACCCGCGGCACGCTGGTGCTCCAGCGCGAGTACGAGCCCCGGGGCATGCTGGAGGTCATCCAGCGCGAACGCGTCACCGCGATGTTCGCCGCCCCGATCGCCCTGATCGCGCCGACCCAGGCGGTCCCCGACTTCGCCTCGTACGACCTCTCGTCCGTGCGGGCCTGGATCTACGGAGCGGGACCGCTCGACGCGGACACCGCCCGCCGCCTGATGAAGGCGTACGGCTCCGAGGACTTCCACCAGGTGTACGGGATGAGCGAGATGGGCCCCGTCGGCGCCTCCCTCCCGCCCGCCGAGCAGGTCGCCAAGGCCGGCGCCATCGGCCGCGGCGGCATGCCCGGGGTCGAGCTGCGGGTCGTGCGCCAGGACGGCGCGGACGCGGGGGCGGGGGAGACCGGCGAGATCTGGCTGCGCTCCGGCACCCGCATGGTGGGCTACCTGGACGACGAGAAGGCCACCGCCGAGGCGTTCGCGGGCGACTGGTACCGCAGCGGTGACCTGGGCCGGGTGGACGAGGACGGGTTCGTCACGGTCGTGGACCGCATGAAGGACGTGATCATCACCGGTGGCGAGAACGTCGCCTCGCAGGAGGTGGAGGGTGCCCTGCGCGGCCACCCGGACGTCCTGGACGTCGCCGTGGTCGGCCGGCCGCACCCCCAGTGGGGCGAGACCGTGGTCGCCGTGGTCGTCCCGCGCGAAGGTGCCGCGCTCGACCTGGAGGGCGTCCGCGCCTGGCTGGAGACCCGGATCGCCCGCTACAAGGTGCCCCGCGAGCTGATCCTGCGCCCCGCCCTGCCGCGAACGCCGTCCGGGAAGATCACGAAGCACGTCCTGCGCGACGAGCTGACGCGGTGAACCCGGGCCCGCACCCCTGCGGGAGGCGGTGGGGCCGGCCCGCGTAGGGTCGGTGCATGGCCGACGAACAGGTGACCGGGGCGAAGCGGGGCCCCGGCAGACCCCGCGAGGAGCGCGTCACCCGGGCCGTGCTGGACGCCGTCGTGGACCTGGTGACGGAGAACGGCATGGGCGCCCTGACGATGGACGCCGTGGCGGCCCGGGCCGGCGTCAGCAAACCGGCCATGTACCGGCGTTGGGCCACCAAGCAGGACCTCGTCCTCGCCGCCGCCGAGACCCGGATCGGCCCGCTCACCGTCCCCGACATGGGCGACTTCCGTGCCGAGCTGCGCGCCGTGCTGACGGCGCGCATGGAGGCGTACCGGCAGCCGGGTGTCGCGCGGCTGCTCGCCGGCGTGATCGGCTCCGCGTCGGAGGCGGGCGCCGAGCCGGGCGCGTACCGCGACTACACGGCCCGCGTGATGAGCGAGACCCGGCACCTCCTGGAGCGCGGGGTGGCGCGTGGCGACGTCCGGGCCGACGTGGACGTCGCCGCCGCCGCGACGCTCGTCGCCGCGTCCCTGCTCTTCCGCATGGTCGGTGAACAGCGCCTGCCGGATCAGGAGTTGGTGGATTCCGTGGTGGACCTGATCGGCCGGGCGGTCGCCGCCCCGGCGTAACCGCGCGCCCTTCCGCACCCTCCGCCCGGCCCCGCCGCCGGGCCCTTCGGCATGCCCGGAACCACCCGGAACGGTCACCGAATGGACCGAAGAAATCCCCGGGAAATCAATGCGCCGCACCCCTTGCCCCGCCGCGACGTCATATCGATACTGCTGGTTACGTAATTCGCCCCGCCGTCGGGAGGAACACCCATGCAGACCGCTGTGACGAACCCGAGGCCGGTCCTGGACAAGCCGCTCATGCACTACGGGAGCCGGACCCTCGAACGGCTCGCCCCCGGCGCCGAACCGGCCACGTACCGGCAGGTTGAGATCAGCCCGCTCACCCCGCACTTCGGCGCGGTGCTCGGCGGAGTCGACCTGACCCGCCCGGTCACCGAAGAGCTCGCCGAGGAACTGCGCCAGGCCCTGCTGGAGTGGAAGGTGATCTTCTTCCGCAAGCAGACCGGCTTCACCGCCGAGCACCAGCTCGCCCTGTCCGGAATCTGGGGCCCGCCCGAGCCCAACCCGTTCTTCCCGAAGACCGGCACGGCCGGTGTCTCGCGCCTCGCCAAGGACGCCAAGGCCGCCGGCAACAAGAACATCTGGCACAGCGACCACTCGTTCATGGTCAACCCGGCGCTCGGCTCCGTGCTGCGCGCCGTGGAGGTGCCCGAGGCGGGCGGCGACACGATGTGGGCGGACATGGCCGCTGCCTACGACAACCTGCCCGACGACCTGAAGGCCCGCATCGCCGAGCTCACCGCCGTGCACGACTGGGCACCCAGCTGGGGCGCGCTCATGAACGACGAGCAGAAGGCCGAGTTCCGCAAGTCCTGGCCGCAGGTCGAACACCCCGTCGTCGTCCGGCACCCGCGCAGCGGCCGCAAGACCCTCTACGTCAACGAGCCCTTCACCACCCGCATCAACGGCCTGTCCGACGCGGAGAGCCGCGAACTGCTCGACATCCTGGTCCTCCAGGCCCGCATCCCCGAGTACCAGGTCCGCTTCCACTGGGAGGCCGACTCGATCGCCATCTGGGACAACATCGCCACCCAGCACTACGCGATCAACGACTACTTCCCGCAGCGCCGGATCATGGAGCGCATCGCCATCGCCGGCGTGCCGCTCTCCTGACCCCCTCCGCACCCCCTTCCCAGGAGATCCCATGACCGCGGCACCGATCGAACGGCCCCAGCACCCCACCGAAACGGTGGCACCCGCCGGCACCCGCACCCGGGCCTGGACGGTGACCGTGCTCCTCGTGGTCTTCATGATGGTCAACTTCGCCGACAAGTCCGTACTCGGCCTCGCCGCCGACGAGATCCGCGCGGACCTGCACCTGACCGCCACTCAGTTCGGCCTGGTCAACGGCGCGTTCTTCCTGCTCTTCTCGGTCGCGGCCGTGCTGGTCGGGCTCGCCGCCGACCGGGTCTCGCCGAAGGTCCTGCTGCTGATCATGGCCCTGCTCTGGTCCGTGGCCCAGGTGCCCGCGGCGATCGGCGGCGGCCTCGCCGTCCTCGTCGCCTCCCGGGTCTTCCTCGGCGCGGCGGAGGGCCCGGCCTTCCCGGTGGCCCAGCAGGCCACCCTGGCCTGGTTCCCGAACGACCGGCGCAACCTGCCCGGCGCCCTGATCACCCTCGGCGTCACCCTCGGCGTGATCGTCTCGGCGCCCGGCCTGTCCTGGGTCATCCAGCACCACGGCTGGCGCACCGCCCTGTGGGTGCTGGCAGGGGTGGGCCTGGTCTGGGCCGCCGTCTGGAAGGCGCTCGGCGCGGACGGCGGGCACCGCGTCGACACCGTCCGCACGGCCGTGCGCGAGGAGGTGCCGGCCACCCCGGTCCCGTACCGCGCGATCCTCACCAGCCGCACCTGGATCGGCACCACCTTCGCCTACTTCACCAGCTACTGGACCGTCGCCCTCATGCTGGTCTGGCTGCCGTCCTACCTCCGCAACGCCCTCGGCTACACGGCCGGCGAGGCGGGCACCGTCGTCGTCGCGCCCTGGACCATCGGCGCCGTCGTCGTGCTCGCCCAGGCCGGGGTCACCGGACGGCTGATGCGGCGCGGCGTCGGCAGCCGCCGCGCCCGGGGCTGGGTCGGCGGCACGCTGCTCGCGCTCGGCGCCCTGTGCTGCCTGGCCGTTCCGCTCGCGGACGGCACCGCGGCCAAGACGGTGCTGATCGCCCTCGGCTTCGGGCTCGGCGGTTCGTACGCGGCCGTCGCGGCGACCACCGTCAGCGAACTGGCCCCGCCGAACAGGGCGGGCGGCGCGCTGGGCGTCATGAACGCGCTGGTCACCATGGCCGGACTGGCCGCCCCGGCCGTCGTGGGCGCCCTCGTGGACTCCCAGGGGACCGGCGGCTACCAGAACGCCGTCGTGCTCTCGGGTCTTCTCCTCGTCCTGGGGGCTGCGGCATCCTTCTGGCTCATCGACCCGGCCCGCGATGCCGCCCGCCCGACCCCCTGATTCCTCCCCCCACCGCACCCACCCAAGGAGCCCGCCGTGAGCGCCGCCCCCGCACTCGACACCAGCTCGCTCGACCTCGCCGTCGCCGGCCTGCGCGACCGGGCCGCCACCTGGACCGCCACCCCGCTCCCCGAACGCGTCCGCCTCCTGGAGCGCATGCTGCCGCGCATCGCCGAGGCCGCGCCCGCCATGGTGGCCGACGCCGCCGCGGCCAAGGGGTACGCCGCGGACTCGGCCTGGGCCGCCGAGGACTGGGTCACCGCCCCCTGGGCCCTGGCCCAGACGGTCAGCGCCCACCTCCACGTGCTGCGCAGGCTCGCCGCCGGACAGGACCCCGTCGACCGCAAGGCCGTCCGCGAACGGGAGGGCCGCGTCCTGGTCGACGTCTTCCCCGCCACCGGCTCCGACCGCCTCCTGCTGAGCGGGTACACCGCCGAGGTCTGGACCCTCCCCGGGACCACCCGGGCGCAGGCGCTGGCCGACGCCGCGGGGGAGTACCGCGGCCGCCAGGGCCGCCCCGCGGTCGCCCTGGTCCTGGGCGCGGGCAACGTCCCCGCGATCACCCCGCTGGACATCCTGCACAAGCTGTACGCGGAGGGCGAGGTCGTCCTCGCCAAGATGAACCCCGTCAACGCCTACCTGCGCCCGCACTTCGAGAAGGTGTTCGCCGAGTTCATCGAGCAGGGCTGGGTGCGCTTCGTGGACGGCGGCGCCGAAACCGGTGCCTACCTCACCACGCACGACGGCGTCGACACCATCCACGTCACCGGCAGCGAGCGCACCCACGACGCGATCGTCTGGGGCACCGACGAGCAGGCCGAGCGGCGCAGGAGGGAGGACACCCCGCTCAACGACAAGCCGTTCACCAGCGAACTCGGTGGCATCAGCCCCTGCATCGTGACCCCCGGCCCGTGGAGCGCGGCGGACTTCCGCTTCCAGGCCGAGCACATCGTCACCAGCAAGATGAACAACTCCGGCCACAACTGCGTCGCCAGCCAGATCCTCGTCGTCCCGCGCGACTGGGACGGCACCGAGCGGCTGCTCGCCGAGATCCGCCGGGTCCTGCGCGAACTGCCGCCCCGCGCCGACTACTACCCCGGCGCCGCCGACCGCCTCGGCGCGGTCGTCCGCGCCCACCCCGACGCCGAGACGCACGGCGAGGGCGCCTGCCGCCTCCTGGTGCCCGACATCACGGACATGGGCGACCCGATGCTGGACATCGAGGTCTTCGCCAGCGCCCTCGGAGTCGTACGCCTGCCGGGCGCCGACGCCCCCGCCTTCCTGCGCGCGGCGACGGAATTCGCCAACGACCGGCTCCCCGGCACCCTCGGCGCGACCCTGCTGGTCCACCCCCGCACCGAACGCGCCCACCGCCGCGCGGTGGACGAGGCGGTCGCCGGGCTGCGCTACGGCACCCTCGGCGTCAACTGCTGGTCGGCGTTCGGCTTCCTGCTCGGCTACACCCCCTGGGGCGCCTTCCCCGGACACAGCCGCCAGGACATCGGCAGCGGTGTCGGCTTCGTGCACAACGCGTTCATGCTGGAGCACGTCGAGAAGACCGTCGTGCGCGCCCCCTTCGCACCCGCCCCGCGCGGCCTGTTCACCGGCTCCCCGTCCCTGTCCCCGCGCCCGCCGTACTACGTCACCAACCGCACCGGCCGTACGACCATGGAACGGCTGACCGCGTACACCGCCGACCCGAAGGCGACGAGGCTCCCCGGCATCTTCGCCTCCGCGCTCCTCGGCTGATCCGGACGACATGGGCGCCGGGCAGCCCCACGCAGCCCGACGCCCATGTCGGATTCCCGCCAGCCTCCGGCCCCACCGGTGGCCCATCCTTGAACCATGCACACCGACACCGAGCGCTGCGTCCGGGCGGTCCGGTCCAAGGACGCCCGCTTCGACGGCTGGTTCTTCACGGCCGTCCTGACCACCCGGATCTACTGCCGCCCGAGCTGCCCCGTCGTGCCGCCCAAGGCCGAGAACATGACGTTCTACCCCAGCGCGGCCGCCTGCCAACAGGCCGGGTTCCGGGCCTGCAAGCGGTGCCGCCCCGACACCAGCCCCGGCTCCCCGGAGTGGAACGCCCGCGCCGACTCGGTGGCCCGCGCCATGCGCCTCATCCGGGACGGGGTCGTGGACCGCGAAGGCGTCCCCGGCCTCGCCGCCCGCCTCGGCTACTCGCCCCGCCAGATCGAACGCCAGCTGCTCGCCGAGCTGGGCGCCGGACCGCTCGCCCTGGCCCGCGCCCAGCGCGCCCAGACCGCACGCGTGCTCATCGAGACCACCGCGCTCCCCATGGCCGAGATCGCCTTCGCCGCCGGGTTCGCCTCCGTGCGCACCTTCAACGACACCGTCCGCGAGGTCTTCGCGCTCGCCCCCGGCGAACTGCGCACCCGGGCCGCCCGCACCGCACCCGCGCCCGCCACCCCCGGCGTCATCACGCTGCGCCTCCCGTACCGGGCCCCGCTCAACCCCAGCAACCTCTTCGGCCACCTCGCCGCGACGGCCGTCCCCGGCGTCGAGGAGTGGCGCGACGGCGCGTACCGCCGCACCCTCGCCCTGCCGCACGGCCACGGCATCGTCGCGCTCACCCCGCGCCCCGACCACATCGCCTGCCGGCTCTCCCTCACCGACCCGCGCGACCTGACCCTCGCCATCAGCCGCTGCCGCTGGCTCCTCGACCTGGACGCCGACCCCGTCGCCGTAGACGGACAGCTGCGCGCCGACCCGCTGCTCGCCCCGCTGGTCGACGCGGGCCCGGGCCGCCGCGTGCCGAGGACCGTCGACGGCGCCGAGTTCGCCGTCCGCGCCGTGCTCGGCCAGCAGGTGTCCACCGCCGCCGCCCGCACCCACGCCGCCCGCCTGGTCACCGCCCACGGCACCCCGGTGGACGACCCGGAGGGCGGACTCACCCACCTCTTCCCGGACCCGGAGGCGCTGGCCGGACTCGACCCCGAGCGACTGGCCCTCCCGCGCACCCGCCGCCGCACGCTCACCACCCTCGTCCGGGCTCTCGCGGACGGCTCGCTGCGCCTCGGCCCCGACTCCGACTGGGAGCGGGCCCGCACCGAACTGGCCGCGCTGCCCGGCTTCGGCCCCTGGACCGTCGAGGTCATCGCGATGCGGGCCCTCGGCGACCCGGACGCCTTCCTCCCGACCGACCTCGGCATCCGCAGGTCCGCCCAGCAGCTCGGCCTGCCCTCCACCCCGGCCGCCCTCACCGCCCGCGCGGCGGCCTGGCGCCCCTGGCGGGCGTACGCCGTCCAGTACCTCTGGACCGTGGACGACCACCCCATCAACCACCTCCCGGACGCGGAAGGAAGTGCCCCGTGACCCGGCAGCACACCGTCACCGACAGCCCCTACGGTCCGCTGACCCTCGTCGCCACCGACGGCGTCCTGGCCGGCCTCTACATGACCGCCCAGCGCCACCGGCCCCCCGAGGAGACCTTCGGCGAGCCCGACCCCCGCCCCTTCACCGAGGCGATCCGCCAGCTCGACGCCTACTTCGCCGGCGAACTGCGCGACTTCGACCTGCCGTTGCACCTGGACGGCACCCCGTTCCAGCGCAGCGTCTGGGAGCAGCTGCGGCTCATCCCGTACGGCGAGACCCGCTCGTACGGCGAACTCGCCGAGAACCTGGGGAAGCCCGGCGCCTCCCGGGCGGTGGGCCTGGCCAACGGCAAGAACCCGGTCGGCATCATCGTCCCCTGCCACCGGGTGATCGGGGCCTCGGGAAGCCTCACGGGCTACGGGGGCGGCCTGGACCGCAAGCAGCGCCTGCTGGCGTTCGAGAACGGTACGCAGGCGAGCACTCCGGCGCTGTTCTGAGGGCGGGTACGGCGAAGGGCCCCGCACACACGCGTGCGGGGCCCTTCGCCGTACGGCGCTCGCCGTGGCTCAGCCGGTGAAGATCTCCGTCACCGTCCAGATCGCCAGGCCCAGCATGCACAGCCCGCCGATCCGCTGCACGGTCTTCAGCGGTACGCGCTTCGCGATGAACCGGCCCGCCAGCAGCGCCAGCGCCGACACGGACATCAGCGCGGCGGCGGAACCGATCGCGGTCGACCAGGTGCCGTTGCTCGCCGCCAGGTTGGCGGTCGTGATCTGCGTGAGGTCGCCCCACTCGCTGATGAACACCGCCATGAACGCCGTCGAGTACACCGGCCAGAACCCGGTCACCGTCTTCGGGCCCGTCTCGTCGTCCTCGTCGTCCCCACCACCGCGCAGCAGCATGAACGCGCCGAACGCGAAGAGCAGGGCCGAGACCAGCTTGACGATCCAGTCGGGCAGCAGACCGAGCAGCCCGCCCGCACCCACCGCGATGGCGACGTGCACGATGAACGCGGACGAGGTGCCGAACCAGACGTAGAGCGGGCGCATGCGCGTGCCCATGGCGAGCGACGCGAACATCGTCTTGTCCGGGAGTTCGGCGAGGAAGATCAGCCCGAAAGCGGTGATGATCGCCAGGGGGTCGAGATGCATTCCGGGTGGCTTTCTGTACGAGCCGGGCCCCGGATCTCCGCGAAGTGCCGTTCGGCGTTTCGGAGGACCACTCGGCCCGGCATGACGGCACCGCCCACGGGGCGTGGGCGTGTCACACCTGACCGAAGGTCTCGCCCACCCGTGATGATCCACGAGCCCGGCCACCGGGAACCGCGAGGCTCCAGTGTGTCGACGACCGGTTTGCGGGGCTACTCCCCTTCGCAGCCGTCCACACTACCTCACCCGGTCGGACGCCGTGCGATCAGGAACGCCTGCGGGGTGCGTTCGTCCGGGTCCGCGGCCCGCACCAGCCGGGCCCGCACCTCGAAACCGGCTCCTTCGAGCAGCCCGGCCACCCGGTCCGGGTCGAAGCGGTACACATCGAGGTCCACGGGGTGCCCGTACGCGTGCTCAAGCCGCACGCCCTCGTCGCCGCCCGCCTTGAAGGCGAGGAGCAGATGGCCGCCGGGTGCCAGGACCCGGTGGAACTCGGACACGTAGGGCCCCAGTTCCCCGGGCGGCGTATGGACGAGCGAATACCAGGCGACGGCCCCGCCCAGCCAGCCGTCGGGCAGGTCCAGCGCGCTCATCGTGCCCACCTCGAAGCGCAGCTCCGGATGGCGCCGCCGGGCCTCGGCGACCATGCCGGGCGAGAGATCCGTGCCGGAGGCGTCGAGGCCCAGGTCCCGCAGATACGCGGTAACCCGCCCTGGCCCGCAGCCGAGATCGGTGACCGGCCCGCCCCCGCCCGCCTCCACATACGCGGCGAAGGCGCCGAGCATCGCCCGGTCCAGGTGCTTCGCCGCCAGCTCGTCCGCGAGGAGCGCGGCGTAGTCGGCGGCCACGGTGTCGTACGAGGCCCGGGTGGCGCGAAGAGTCATGCCCGGGACCGTACCGGGGCGGCGGTGCTACCGTCGCGCCATGGCGAAGGTAGCGGTCAGCCTCGACGCGGAACTCGTGGTCGAAGTGATGGTGCTCGCGGGGGTCGGCAACCCGCAGGACGCGGTCGAGCTCGTCGTACGCGACTACATCGCGCGCGGCCACCGCACCGAGGCGCGGGTCGCGGCGCGCGACGAGACCCGGCGCGAGGACGAGACCAGGCCGCCGGACACCCAGGGCTGACCGCCCGCCCCGCCTCAGCCGACGGGGCGGCCGTCCTCCAGCTCCACGGCGCCCGTGCCGGACTCCAGGGCCTCCAGCGCGGCGTGCATCCGCCCGGCGCGCGCACCGGTCAGGTACCGGCCGATCTCCGCCGGCTCGACCAGCTTCCAGGACAGCAGCTCCGACTCCTGGAGCCGGATCGCCTTCAGCTGCTCCTCGTCCAGGACTCCGCCGTCGTACACGTACGCCACGATCGGCGGCCGGTCGCTGCCGCGCGCCCAGTCCACGACGAGGAGCCGGCCCGGCGCGATGTCCAGCCCGATCTCCTCCAGCGACTCGCGGCGCGCACCCTGGCGCGGCCCCTCCCCGTCGGCCGACTCGACCGTCCCGCCGGGCAGCGTCCACCCCTCCCGGTAGCTCGGCTCGACCAGCAGCACCCGGCCACCCGCGTCGCGGAAGACGCAGGCGGCACCGACGAGCACCTTGGGAAGACCGGCGATGTACGTGGCGTAGTCAGTAGTGGTCACACGGTCAGCCTAGGGGGACTTTGATCGATCAGACCATGGGCAGGCAGGGGGGTCGGCGGATAAGGTCGGGGCGGCGCGACTGCCTGTTCGAATGCAAAGGGAATCATGGTGACGGACGGAGCAGTGATGGAGACCGCACGCGTGCTCGTCGCGGCGGACAAGTTCAAGGGCTCGCTCACGGCCGTGCAGGTCGCGGAGCGGGTGACGGCCGGGCTGCGGCGCGTCGTTCCCGATGTACGGGTGGAGACCCTGCCGGTCGCCGACGGCGGCGACGGCACGGTGGCCGCGGCGGTGGCCGCCGGCTTCGAGCGCCGCGAGGCGCGGGTGACCGGGCCCCTGGGCGACCCCGTCACCGCCGCGTACGCGATGCGGGGGACCACCGCGGTGGTCGAGATGGCCGAGGCGTCCGGCCTCCAGCACCTGCCCGACGGTGTCTTCGCACCCCTCACGGCCACCACGTACGGCTCGGGGGAACTCCTGCTCGCCGCGGTCGACGCCGGGGCCCGGACCATCGTCTTCGGTGTCGGCGGCAGCGCGACCACGGACGGCGGCGCGGGCATGCTCGCCGCGCTCGGAGCCCGCTTCCTCGACGCCGACGGCAAGCCGGTCGGGCCGGGCGGCGGCGGCCTCGCGGACCTCGCAGCGGCTGACCTGTCCGGGCTCGACCCGCGGTTCGCCGGCATCGACCTGGTCCTCGCCAGCGACGTCGACAACCCGTTGACCGGCCCCAAGGGCGCGCCGGAGGTCTACGGCCGCCAGAAGGGCGCGACCGAGGCGGACATCGCGACGCTCGACGCGGCCCTCGCGCACTACGCGTCGCTCCTCGGCCCCGACCAGGCGGAACTCCCCGGCGCCGGGGCGGCGGGCGGCATCGGCTACGGCGCGCTCGTCGCCCTCGGCGCGCGCTTCCGCCCCGGAATCGAGGTCATGCTCGACGTCCTGGGCTTCGCGCCCGCGCTGGACCGGGCGACGTTCGTCATCACCGGCGAGGGCTCCCTCGACGCCCAGACCCTCCACGGCAAGGCCCCGGCGGGCGTCGCGGCGGCGGCGCGGGCGGCAGGCGTCGACGTCGTCGCGGTGTGCGGCCGCCTCACGCTGACACCGGAGGCACTGGAGGGGGCGGGGATCCGGCGGGCGTACGCGCTGCTGGACCTCGAGCCGGATCCGGCGGTGTGCATGGCAGAGGCGGGGGCGCTCCTTGAGCGCGCCGCGGAGTCGATCGCGCGGGACTTTCTGGTCTGAGGCTTTACCGGGGGCTCTGCCCCCGGACCCCCGCTCCTCAATCGCCGGAGGGGCTGAAAAGCCAGCCTCGCCGGCGTTTGGGGCGCGAGGTCCGGGGCGGAGCCCCAGTTTCGGGAAGGGGCGGGTAGGGGACAAGGCCCGCCGCAGGCGCACCCCCCGCCCTGTGCGCCCGCACAACCCGCCCCCGCCCACCCGGGGCACCCGCAACACGTCCCCCCACACCCCATGGACGCCCCCCTCCTCCCCCTGCTGACCTGTGGCAACACAGGAACGCGGAAGGAGGACGAACCGCATGCCCACGCTGGAGATCCGCGCACTCACCGCCACCTACGGCCCCGTACGCTCACTGCGCGGCATCGACCTCGACGTCCCGGCCGGCACGATCACCGCGGTGCTCGGCGGCAACGGCGCCGGGAAGACCACCCTGCTCCGGGCCATCTCGCGGTGCCTCCGCTTCCACGGAGGCACCGCCACCGGCACCGTCCGGTTCGACGGGCGCCCCCTGGACGGGCTGCGCCCCGACCGGGTGGTCGCCTCCGGGATCGTCCACGTGCCCGAGGGCCGTCAGGTGTTCGCCCGGATGACGGTGGCGGACAACCTGCGCGCCGGGGCCCTCGGCGCGGGCGGAGGCCGCAGGGCGGCGGCGCAGGCGCTCGACCGCGTGCACGAGCTCTTCCCCGTGCTCGCCCGCCGCGCCCACCAGAACGCCGGGCTGCTGTCCGGCGGCGAGCAGCAGATGCTGGCCATGGGCCGTGCCCTGATGGCCCGCCCCCGGCTGCTCCTCCTGGACGAACCCTCGCTCGGCCTCGCACCGTTGATGGCGCAGCGCATCGCCGACACGGTGCGCGAGATCAACGCCTCCGGCACCTCCGTCCTGCTCGTGGAGCAGAACGCGTCGATCGCCCTGGGCCTCGCCACCACGGCGTACGTCCTGGAGGTCGGCGAGGTCGCCCTGCACGGGCCCGCCGGCGAACTGGCCGCATCGGACGAGGTGCGCCGCCGCTATCTGGGCGTCGTGGACGAGGCGGCCGCCGCCGACGCGGACCGCGCGGCGGCCACCACCGTACGCACCCTGAGCAGGTGGTCCGCATGACCACCCCCGCGCAGCTCACCGTCCAGGACGTCACCGTCCGCTTCGCCGGGCTCACCGCCCTCGACGGCGTCTCGTTCACCGTCGAGCCGGGCAGCGTGCACGCCGTGATCGGGCCCAACGGCGCCGGCAAGTCGACCACGTTCAACGTGCTGTCCGGGGTCTGCCGGGCGGCCTCCGGCAGCGTCCGGCTAGGGGAGACCGAGCTGACCGGACTCGCCCCGCACCGGATCGCCGCGCTCGGGGTGGCCCGCACCTTCCAGAACCTCGCGCTCCCGCCGTACGCCACCGTCGCCGACACCCTCATGCTCGGGCGGCACCGGCTCACCCGGGCCGGGTTCCTGGCCGCCGGACTACGGCTGCCGTCCGCCGCCCGGGAGGCCCGCGCGCACCGCGAACGGGTCCGCGAGATCGCTGAGTTCATCGGCCTGGAAGCGGTGCTGGACCAGCCCGCGAGCACCCTGCCGTACGGCCTGCAGAAGCTGGTCGAGCTGGGCCGGGCGCTGTGCACGGAGCCCCAGCTGCTCCTGCTGGACGAACCCGTCGCCGGGATGACCGCCGACGAGCGGCAGCGGACGGCCGCGGTCGTGGCCGGGGTCCGCGACGGCCTCGGCATCTCGATCGTGCTGGTCGAGCACGACATGGGGGTCGTGATGCGGCTCGCGGACGCCGTGACCGTACTCGACTTCGGGCGCGGCATCGCCGACGGCACCCCCGCCGAGGTCCAGAACGATCCCGCCGTCGTCGAGGCATATCTGGGAGCACCACAATGACCACCTTCATCGAACTCCTCCTCGGCGGACTGTCCATCGGCTCGGTCTACGCCCTGATCGCGCTCGGCTTCGTCGTCATCTTCAAGGCCACCGAGGTCGTCAACTTCGCCCACGCGTCACTGCTGCTCGCGGGCGGGTACGTCACCGCCGTGCTCCACGACGACATCGGCTTCTGGCCCGCCCTCGCGACCGGCATCGCGGGCGCGGCCGTCGTCGGCGCCGCCGTCGACTTCCTGGTGATGCGCCGCTACCGGGGCGGCGACCACAGCGTTCTCGCCATCGTCACCATCGGCGTCGACATCCTCCTGACCACCGAACTCACCCGGCGCATGGGCACGGAGGTGCTCGCGCTCGGCGACCCCTGGGGCAACCGGGTCCTGACGATCGGCGGGGTCACGCTCGCCCAGACCCGGGTCGCGGCGTTCGTCGCCGCCGCCCTTCTCATCACCGTCTTCCTGCTCGCCTTCCGCTTCACCTCGTGGGGCGTCTCGATGCGCGCCGCCGCCGAGAACCCCCGGACGGCGGCGCTGATGGGGATCAGGCTCGGCCGGGTCTCGCTCGCCGCCTGGGCGGTCGCCGGGGCGCTCGCCGCCGTCGCCGCGCTGTTCCTCACCGTCTTCCCCACGCCCGGCCTGGAACGGGCGACCTCGCTCGCCGCGCTCAAGGCGTTCCCCGCCGCCATCCTCGGCGGCCTCGACTCCACGACCGGCGCCCTCGCCGGCGGTCTCATCGTCGGTGTCACCGAATCGCTCGCCACCGGCTACCAGAGCGACCTGGCGTTCCTCGGCCGGGGCATCGGTGACCTGGCCCCCTACCTGGTGATGGTGATCGTGCTGCTCGTACGCCCCGCCGGACTCCTCGGGACGAAGGAGGCCGTCCGTGTCTGAGACCGCCACCCCGTTCGCGTACGCCCTCACCGCGCGGCTGCGCACTCCCCGCACCTGGGCCTGGGCGGCGGGATCGGTGCTGCTGCTCGCCCTCCCCTTCTACCTGGACCGCTTCTGGCTCCAGGCCGGGCTGTTCGCGATGGCCGCCGCGATCGGCGCGATCGGGCTGAACCTGCTGACCGGGGCCACCGGGCAGCTGTCCATGGGCCACGCGTTCTTCCTCGCCGTGGGCGCTTACGGCTACTGCGTGCTGGCGGGGGAGGGCGGCACGGAGAACGGGCACACCCTGTCCGGGCTCGGCCTGCCCAGCTGGCTCGCGGCCGTGCTCGCCGTCCTCCTCGCCGGGGCCGCCGGGGGGCTGTTCAGCCCGATCGCGGGACGGCTGCGCGGCGCCTACCTCGGCATCGCCACCCTGGCGCTGATCTTCATCGGCCAGCACGTGCTGTTCAACGCCTCGTCCCTCACCGGCGGTTACAACGGCCGCTCGGTGCCGCCGCTGTCGCTCTTCGGCCTCACCTTCGACGACACCGAGGTGCTGGTGGCCGCGGTGCCGTTCCAGTCCTCCGAGAAACTCTGGTACGCGGCGCTGCTCGCGCTGCTCCTCAGCGGTCTGTTCGCGCGCGGCGTGCTGCGCGGGCGGCCGGGCCGGGCGCTGAACGCCATCCGCGACCACCGCATCGCGGCCGGTGTGATGGGCGTCCCGGTGGCCCGCTACCGGGCCGGCGTCTTCGTCCTGTCCTCCATGTACGCCGGACTGGCCGGGGTGCTCCTGGCCCTGGTCTTCCAGCGGACGGTGCCGGAGTACTTCGGCATGGTCCTGTCCCTCGAATACCTCGCCATGATCGTGATCGGCGGGCTCGGCACCGTGGCGGGGGCGGTCGTCGGCGCCGCGTTCGTCTCGCTGCTGCCGCAGCTCCTCACCCACTACAGCGACTCCCTGCCCCTGGTCGCCGCCCCCGGCACGGGCGGCCTCACCCCGGGCGAGGCTTCGCGCTACCTGTACGGCGCCGCGGTCGTCGCGGCGGTCCTGTTCCTGCCCGGCGGCCTGACGCGCCCGATGAAGAACCCAGGGGAGAAGAAATGAAACTGCGTGTGCTCGGGGCCGTGTGCGCGGCCCTCGCCCTCACCCTCACGGGATGCAGCGAGAAGGCCAAGTCCTCCGACGGGGGAGCGGAGGCCAAGGGCGGGGTGAAGGCCGGCAAGGGAGTCACCGACTCCGTGATCGCACTCGGCGCGCTCACCGACATGACCGGTGTCTACGCCTCGCTCGGCAAGAGCGTCACCCAGGCCCAGCAGCTCTGGGTGAAGGAGACCAACGCCAAGGGCGGCATCTGCGACCGCAAGATCGAGCTGACCGTGCGCGACCACGGTTACGACCCGCAGAAGGCGGTCGCCGGATACACCGAGCTGGAACCGAAGGTGCTGGGCTTCGTCCAGTTCATCGGCTCCCCGTTCGTCGGCGCGGTGGAGAAGCGCATCGACGGCCTGGACAAGGGCCTCGTCCTGCCGCAGGCGTGGTCCGCGAACCTGCTCGGCAGCAAGTACGTACGCATCATCGGCGCGACGTACGACGTCGAGACGATCAACGCCATCGACTACCTGCTCGCGGAGAAGCGCATCGCCAAGGGCGACAAGATCGGCCATGTGTACTTCGAGGGCGACTACGGCGAGAACGCGCTCGCCGGATCGAAGTACGCGGCGAAGCGGGCGGGCCTCACCGTGGTGGAGCAGATGATCAAGCCGTCCGACGACGACATGACCGGCCAGGTCGCCGCGCTGAAGCAGGCGGGCGTCAAGGCCGTCGTCGTCAGCGCGGGCCCCCGCCAGGCGGCCTCGCTCGTCGGGGTCGCCGCCGCCACCGGCCTCAAGGTCCCGGTGATCGGCAACAACTCCGCGTACGCGCCGCAGCTGCTGAAGACGCAGGCGGGCCCCGCCCTGATGCGGGACTACTACGTCGCCGCGTCGACCCTGCCCATCGGCGACCCGGGCACCGGCCCGGCGAAGCTGGCGAAGGACTACGCCGCCGCCTACCCGAAGGACGTTCTCGACAACGGCGTCATCGCTGGCTACACGGCCGCCGAACTGTACGGCGAGGCCCTGAAGAAGGCGTGCACGGCCAAGGACCTCACCCGCGAGGGCATCGGCAAGGCGCTGCTCACCATCACCGGATTCGGCACCGATTTCGGGGTCTCGCACGACTTCACCGACCCGGCGGCGCCCTCCACCCGGGAGAGTGTGATCATGAAGCCGGACGACAAGGTCCCCGGCGGCCTGAAGGTGGTCAGGCCGGCCGAGGTCGCGGCGGCGGCCAAGTCCTACACGCTCAAGTAGCTTCCCCAGCGGGGGGGGCATGCCCGGTGGGCGGCACGCGTCGCGCGTGCCGCCCACCGGTGTCCCGTCCGTCGCCGGGTCAGCTGGTGTACGCCTCCAGTTCCGAGAGCTGCGCGGCCGGCCAGCCGGTGTTGGCGGTGAACGTCAGCTTCAGATAGCGCGCCGACGTGCCCGGCAGGGTGACCGTCGCCTGATTGCCGCTCGCCGGATCGAAGGTGTAATCCGCCGAAGCCTTCAGGGAGTTGTACGTGTTGTCGTCGGTGCTGCCCGACACGCCGAGGGTCTGGGTGCGGGTCGCCCAGGCGGACGACGGGGGCAGCTTCAGGACGAGCCGCTTGACGGACTTCGAGGCACCGAGGTCCACGGTGATCGTCTGCGGGAAGGCGTTGTTGGAGCTCTCCCAGTACGTGTTCGCGTTGCCGTCGACCGCGTTGGAAGCGCCGTACACGTCGGCGTGACCGGACTCGGTGACCTGACGGCCCTGGGCGAGGTTACCGGTCTCCTCCGGCGGGTCGGTCGGGTCCGTCGGGGGGTCCGTGGGGTCGGTCGGCGGGTCGGTGGGGTCGGTGCCGCCGCCCGGGACCCCGCCGTTGGTCCACACCGGGTCCGGCCAGACGCCGGTGCAGGCCGGGGGGTCGGCGTACCAGCCGGAGTTCCCGGAGCCCCGGGTGATCTGGAAGCCGCTGCCGACGCAGTTGTGGATCGGGTTGGACTGCGCGATGTGCGTCGCCGTGACGTTGTCGAAGGTGGCGGTGCCGGGGGCCTGGATCTGGAGCGCGTAGGTGCCGGCCCCGTCTATCTTGACGTTCTTGAAGTGCAGCCCGTTGGAGGCGCCCTCGATGAGGTGGATCGCGGCGTAGGAGCTGTCCAGGACCTCGCTGTCGGTGATGTTGATGTTGCCGTTGATCGGTTCGTTGAGCCCGCTGAACCAGATCGCGCCGACCCCGAAGTTCCAGTTGTAGTCGCTGTTCCCGGTCCGGATCAGGGTGTTGCGGGCTGCCGTGGTGGTGCCGGAAACCGCCGTCCCCTGACCGGAGTTGACCCCGGGGTAGCGGTTGGCGATGTGCAGGCCGCCGCCGTTGGTGATGGTGTCCGCCATGACGTTGTCGGACAGGGTGATGTCCTTGCCGCCGTAGGTGACGATGTTGTTGGCGAGGATCGGCAGGATCACCGTGTTGAACGTGAACTTGTTCTTCACGTTCGGAACGTTCTCCGCCCACATGGCGAGCCCGTCGTCACCGGTGTTGCGGACGAAGGTGTTGGTGACCGTCGAGTTGGTGACGCCGTAGTGGAAGTTCACCCCGTCGGCGGTCTGGTCCAGGATGCGGCTGTTCTTGATGGTGAAGTTGTCCATCGGGCCGTCCATCCAGGCGCCGCACTTGGTGTGCTGCATCCAGACGTTGTCGACGGTCGAGTCGGACAGGGCGCCACCGATGGCGTTCACCTGGTCGTTGTCGACCCGCTCGCGGATGTCACCGATGATGGCGAAGTCCTTGAGCGTGACGCCGCTGCTGCCGCCGTCCCCGGCGTACTTGCCGTAGACGCCGACGGCCTTGCTCCGGTTGGACGGGTCGCGCCCGGTCAGCACGGAGTACCAGGGCCCGGCGCCGCGCAGGGTCACCTTGTCCACGATGATGTGGTCGCGGACCTGGAAGGTGCCCTGCGGGATGTACACCTCCTTCCCCTGCGCCCGGCCCGCGTCCACGGCCGCCTGGATCCGGGCGGTCGAGTCGGCGGCCCCCGTCGGGTCGGCCCCGAAGTCGGAGACGACGTCCAGCGCGCCCGAGGGCTTGGCGATGGGCGCGCCCACCTGCTCGAAGTCCGCCAGGTCGATGGTGAACGACGGTGAGTCGGCGGTCGAGGAGACCTGGAGCCTGACCTTCGTACCGGCCGGCAGCGTCGACCCGAACATGGTCCGGGCCTCGTCGTAGAAGTGGTGCGGGTTGGTGTCGCCCGGGTTGTTGTTGAACGGGTAGCCGCCGTAGTACCAGCCGTACCTGGAGGTCACCGGCACCGCCTTGGGCGAGGCCCCGTTCACGCGTACGTCGATCGAGGCGTCCCGGCCCGTCCCGGCGGCGTTGTCCGGCAGCGAGTACCGGAACGACATCGCGTTGGCGGGGGCGGTGAGCGTGAACTCCACGTACTCACCGACCGAGTCCAGGGTCACCGCCTGCCGGCCCGACGCCTCGGACGGGAGCGTGCCGTAGAGGCGGTTCGGGCCGATCAGGGTGCCGTTGGTGGCCGCGTACTCGGCCTCCTGTTCCTTGAACGGGACGGTCGCGCCGCGGCCGGGCACGGAGAGCGGCGAGGGGGCGGGGACACCGGCGGCCTGGGCGGCCGGCGCACCGGTCAGCACCACGGCGGCGGCGGTGCCGAACGCGGCGAGTGCCAGCGAGAGGGAGGCGGATGCCGACCGCTTGAGCAGCGGTCGTCGGGGTGGGGAAGTCACGTCGAAGTCGTCCTTGCGGCTCGTGGGGGCTCTGCGGACGTCCCACAGGCTAGGAGCACCGCCGCAAGGAAGTCCACGGTGCTGCGCAAGAATTCGTCGTACAAGCTCAAATAATCGACGTGAGCATGGGAAGAATGTGCGCTGTGCGGGGGTTGAGGAGGGAAGCGCCGGAGCACGCACGAGGGCCCGGATGCCGTCCGGCATCCGGGCCCTCGTGTCGTTCGTGCTGTCCGCTACGGCAGCTGCGCCGCGCGTGCCTCGCGGCGGTTGTCGCGGAAGGTGTTCACCCGGCGGGCGGTCGCGAAGAGCGGGATGACCGCACCCAGGACCACCTGGAGCGCGCAGCCGGTCTGGAGGAGCAGCTGACCGCCGGGGGCGTCCAGCGCCCAGGCCGCCAGCAGCCCCATCGCGGCCACGATCCAGCCGAGCATCGCCACCGCGAGGACGCCCCGCGGCTTCGGGTACTCGACCCGGCTCACCATCAGCCACGCCACCCCGATGATCGCGAGGAGCGTCGGGACGAAGGGGAGCTCCAGCAGCACGATCGAGATGACCGTGAGCGCTCCGAAGGGGCTCGGCATGCCCTGGAACATGCCGTCCTTCATCGTCACGCACGAGAACCGCGCGAGTCTGAGCACCACCGCCAGCAGCACCACGATCGCCGCGAGCGCCGAGACCCGCTGGTGTGCGTCGTCCGCGACCATGCCGTACACGAGGACGAAGTACGCCGGGGCGAGCCCGAAGCTGATGAGGTCCGAGAGGTTGTCCAGCTCGGCACCCATCGGCGAGGAACGCAGCTTGCGGGCCACGAGCCCGTCGAACAGGTCGAAGATCGCCGCCATGAGCATGAGGATCACGGCGGTGGCCGCGGAGTGCCGCGCCATGCCGCTCTCGTCGCTGCCCGTGAGGTGCGGGATCAGGATGCCCGTGGTGGTGAAGTACACCGCCATGAACCCGCAGGTGGCGTTACCGAGGGTGAGGGTGTCCGCTATCGACAGCCGCAGCGAGAGCGGCATGTCGTCGGCGTCGTCCTCCGCGTCCGCCTCCGGGACCCAGCCGGCCTGTGTGTCGGGATCAATCACGGTCAATGCGAGTCACCCCCGCGGTGGTGGCCTGGCCGACCTCGACCGCGACGTCCACACCCTCCGGGAGGTAGATGTCGACGCGGGAGCCGAAGCGGATCAGCCCGATGCGCTCACCCTGCTCCACCTTCGTGCCCTGCGGGATGTAGGGCACGATGCGCCGGGCCACCGCGCCGGCGATCTGCACCATCTCGATGTCACCCAGTTCGGTGTCGAAGTGCCAGACAACGCGCTCGTTGTTCTCGCTCTCCTTGTTGAACGCGGGGACGAAGCCACCGGGCACGTGCTCCACCGACGTCACCGTGCCGGCGAGCGGCGCGCGGTTCACGTGCACGTTCAGCGGGCTCATGAAGATCGCCACGCGGGTGCGCCCGTCCTTCCACGGCATGATGCTCTGCACCACGCCGTCGGCCGGTGAGATGACGCGCCCCCGGGTGATCTCGCGCTCCGGGTCCCGGAAGAACCAGAGCATGCCCGCCGCGAGCGCGGTGGTGGGCACGGCCACGGCCGCCCAGCGCCCGGACCGGCGGGCGCGGGTCAGGCTGAGGGCGGCGGTGGCGACGGTCGGCAGGAGCCACGGCGAAGCTCCGCGTGCGATGCGGACCCGGCCGCGTGAGGCAGAGGTATGGCTGTCGGGCATGGATGACCTTCGTAGCGGATTGAGCCGCGCTGGCAACGGGGGACGGCGGCTTTTCCGGCGATGTTATCGGTTGCTGGCCGCAACTGGGCAAGCCAGCAGCCGAGTCGGACGTCTGGAAGGCACCGGTTGAGGATGACAGGGTGTGATCTTCTTCGCGGCCAAATCACCACGAAAGGGGCGATCAACCCTGGAAACGGTACTCCTCGAGCAGCCGGCGCCCGATGATCATTTTCTGGATCTCGGCGGTACCTTCACCGATCAGCAGCATCGGTGCCTCGCGGTAGAGGCGCTCGATCTCGTACTCCTTGGAGAAGCCGTAGCCGCCGTGGATACGGAAGGCGTCCTCGACGACTTCCTTGCAGTACTCGGAGGCGAGGTACTTCGCCATCCCTGCCTCCAGGTCGTTTCGCTCCCCGGAGTCCTTTTTGCGTGCCGCATTTACCATCATCGCATGGGCGGCCTCGACCTTGGTGGCCATTTCGGCCAGCTTGAACTGGATCGCCTGGTGCTGCGCGATGGGCTTTCCGAAGGTCTGGCGCTGCTGTGCGTAGGAAACGCCCAGTTCGAATGCACGCTGTGCGACTCCACAGCCACGGGCCGCCACATTGACCCGGCCGACCTCGACCCCGTCCATCATTTGGTAAAACCCCCGGCCGGTGGCGCCCCCCAGCACGCGATTGGCCGGAATTCGCAGTCCGTCCATGATGAGCTCGGTGGTATCGACCCCCTTGTATCCCATCTTGTCGATCTTTCCGGGGATGGTGAGCCCGGGCCGGACCTCTCCGAAGCCCGGTTCCTTCTCCACCAGGAACGTCGTCATCGACTTGTGCGGGGCCGTGCCCTCGGGGTGTCCTTCGTCACTCCGGCACAGCACGGCGACGAGTGACGACGTACCGCCGTTCGTCAGCCACATCTTCTGGCCGTTCAGGACGTACTCCTCGCCGTCCCTGACGCCCTTCGAGCTGATCGCCGAGACGTCCGAGCCGAGCGCCGGCTCCGACATCGAGAACGCGCCCCGCACCTCGCCCAGCGCCATGCGCGGCAGGAAGGTGTCCTTCTGCTCCTGCGTGCCGTGCTGCTTGAGCATGTACGCCACGATGAAGTGCGTGTTGATGATGCCCGACACGCTCATCCAGCCCCGGGCGATCTCCTCCACGCACAGCGCGTACGTGAGCAGTGACTCGCCCAGACCGCCGTACTCCTCGGGGATCATCAGCCCGAACAGCCCGAGCTCCTTCAGCCCCTCCACGATCTCGGTGGGGTACTCGTCCCGGTGCTCCAGCTGTGTCGCGACCGGAATGATCTCCTTGTCGACAAAGTCCCTGACCGTCGAAAGGATCTCCTGCTGGACCTCGGTGAGCCCGGCCGTCTGGGCGAGTCGCGTCATGACTGCTTCTCCACGTTCTTCTGCGAAGGCTGGCTGAGCTCCGGGCGGCCGGGCTGCTCCCCGCCCCGCTCCTTGATGTACGTCTCGGTGGGGACCATGACCTTGCGGCGGAACACGCAGACGAGCGTGCCGTCCTGCTTGTAGCCCTTGGTCTCCACGTGAACGATTCCGCGGTCGCTCTTGGACCTCGACGGTGTCTTGTCCAGGACCGTCGTCTCGCCGTAGATCGTGTCGCCGTGGAAGGTCGGTGCCACGTGCTTCAGCGACTCGATCTCCAGGTTGGCGATGGCCTTACCGGAGACGTCCGGCACCGACATGCCGAGCAGCAGGGAGTAGATGTAGTTGCCCACGACGACGTTCTTGCCGAAATCCGTGGTGCTCTCCGCATAGTTGCTGTCCATGTGCAGCGGGTGATGATTCATGGTCAGCAGGCAGAAGAGGTGGTCGTCGTATTCGGTGACCGTCTTTCCGGGCCAGTGCTTGTAGACCGCACCGACCTCGAATTCCTCGTAAGTGCGTCCGAACTGCATCTCAGGCCTCCGGGGCTTCGAACTTGGAGGTGCGCTGCATGCCGGCCGCCCGGCCCTTGCCCGCGATGACCAGGGCCATCTTGCGGCTGGCCTCGTCGATCATCTCGTCGCCGAGCATCGCCGAGCCCTTCTTGCCGCCCTCCTCGGAGGTGCACCAGTCGTAGGCGTCCAGGATCAGCTCGGCGTGGTCGTAGTCCTCCTGCGAGGGCGAGAACACCTCGTTGGCCGCGTCGACCTGACCGGGGTGCAGGACCCACTTGCCGTCGAAGCCGAGCGCCGCGGCGCGGCCCGCGACCTCGCGGTAGGCGTCCACGTCGCGGATCTGGAGGAACGGGCCGTCGATCGCCTGGAGGTCGTGCGTACGGGCGGCCATCAGGATGCGCATCAGGATGTAGTGGTAGGCGTCTGCCGGGTAGCCGGGCGGCTGCTGGCCGACGACCAGGGTCTTCATGTTGATCGACGCCATGAAGTCGGCCGGGCCGAAGATCAGCGTCTCCAGGCGGGGCGAGGCGGCACCGATCTCGTCGATGTTGACGAGGCCCTTGGCGTTCTCGATCTGCGCCTCGATGCCGATGCAGCCGACCTCGAAGCCCATCGTCTTCTCGATCTGGGTCAGCAGCAGGTCCAGCGCGACGACCTGCTGGGCGTCCTGGACCTTCGGCAGCATGATGCAGTCCAGGTTCGGCCCCGCGCCCTCGACCACCGTGATGACGTCGCGGTACGTCCAGTGCGTCGTCCAGTCGTTGACCCGGACCACCCGGGTCTTGCCCGTCCAGTCGCCGTTGTTCAGGGCGTCCACGATGTGGTGGCGGGCGCCCTCCTTGGCGAGCGGCGCGCAGGCGTCCTCCAGGTCCAGGAACACCTGGTCGGCCGGGAGGCCCTGGGCCTTCTCCAGGAACCGGGGGTTCGAGCCGGGCACGGCCAGGCACGAGCGGCGCGGGCGCAGTCGGTTGACGGGGGTGGTCATGCGGGGACCTCCAGAGGGTCGAGCTTGTTCGCTTTCCGGATCTCGTCGACGATACGGCCGATGATCTCCGTGATGCCGAAGTCCTTCGGGGTGAACACGGCGGCGACGCCCGCCCTGATCAGGGCCTCGGCGTCGGCCGGGGGAATGATGCCGCCGGCGATGACCGGGATGTCGCCGGCCCCGGTGCGGCGCAGCCGGGCGAGCACGTCCGGCACCAGCTCGGCGTGCGAGCCGGACAGGATGGACAGGCCGACGCAGTGCACGTCCTCGGCGACGGCCGCCGAGACGATCTGCTCGGGCGTCAGGCGGATGCCCTGGTAGACGACCTCGAATCCGGCGTCCCTGGCCCGGACCGCGATCTGCTCGGCACCGTTGGAGTGCCCGTCCAGGCCCGGCTTGCCGACCAGCAGTCGCAGCCGCCCGACGCCCAGCTCCTCGGCGGTCCGCGCGGTCTTCTCGCGTACGAGAGCGAGCGGCGAGCCCTCCTCGGCGGTGACCGCGACCGGGGCGGACGACACCCCGGTCGGGGCCCGGAACTCGCCGAACACGTCGCGCAGCGCCCAGGACCACTCGCCGGTGGTCACCCCGGCGCGGGCGCACTCGACGGTCGCCTCCATCAGGTTCCCGGTGCCGGCGGCGGCCTTCTTCAGCGCGGCCAGCGCCTCGGTGGCCCGGGGCTCGTCGCGGTTGTCCCGCCACGCGTGGAGCGCGGCGACGACCTTCGCCTCGTTCGCCGGGTCGACCGTCATGATCGCCGCGTCGAGGTCCGCGGTGAGCGGGCTGGGCTCGGTCGTCCCGTAGACGTTGACGCCGACGATCTTCTCGTCGCCGGCCTCGATCCGGGCCCGCCGCGCGGCGTGCGAGGAGACCAGCTCGGACTTCAGGTAGCCGGACTCGACGGCCGCCATGGCGCCGCCCATCTGCTCGATCCGGTCCATCTCGGCCAGCGCCTCGGTGACCAGCTCGTCCACCTTGGCCTCGATGACGTGCGAACCGGCGAAGATGTCCTCGTACTCCAGCAGGTCGCTCTCGTGCGCCAGGACCTGCTGGATGCGCAGCGACCACTGCTGGTCCCAGGGCCGGGGGAGCCCCAGCGCCTCGTTCCAGGCGGGCAGCTGGACCGCGCGGGCCCGGGCGTCCTTGGAGAGGGTCACGGCCAGCATTTCGAGCACGATGCGCTGGACGTTGTTCTCCGGCTGCGCCTCGGTCAGGCCGAGGGAGTTGACCTGGACGCCGTAGCGGAACCGGCGCTGCTTGGCGTCCGTGATGCCGTAGCGCTCGCGGGTGACCCGGTCCCAGATGCGGCCGAAGGCGCGCATCTTGCACATCTCCTCGATGAAGCGGACGCCCGCGTTCACGAAGAACGAGATCCGCGCGACGACGGCCCCGAACTTCTCCTCGGGCACCTGCCCGGAGTCGCGTACGGCGTCGAGGACGGCGATGGCCGTCGACATGGCGTACGCGATCTCCTGGACCGGGGTGGCCCCCGCCTCCTGGAGGTGGTAGCTGCAGATGTTGATCGGGTTCCACTTGGGGATGCGGTTGACCGTGTACGTGATCATGTCGGTGGTCAGCCGCAGCGAGGGCGCGGGCGGGAAGACGTGCGTCCCGCGCGACAGGTACTCCTTGACGATGTCGTTCTGCGTGGTGCCCTGGAGCTTGCCGGGGTCGGCGCCCTGCTCCTCCGCGACGACCTGGTAGAGCGCCAGCAGCCACATGGCGGTGGCGTTGATCGTCATGGAGGTGTTCATCTGCTCCAGGGGGATGTCCTGGAACAGCCGCCGCATGTCGCCGAGGTGCGACACGGGCACACCGACCCGGCCGACCTCGCCGCGCGCCAGGACGTGGTCGGGGTCGTACCCCGTCTGGGTCGGCAGGTCGAAGGCGACCGACAGACCCGTCTGGCCCTTGGCGAGGTTGCGCCGGTACAGCTCGTTGGACGCCTCGGCCGTGGAGTGGCCCGCGTACGTCCGCATGAGCCAGGGGCGGTCCTTCTGACGTTCCGTCATGGCCGGACCTCAGACGTTCCGGAAGCGGTTGATGGCGTCCAGGTGCGTCTCGCGCATCTCGTGGTCGCGCACGCCCATGCCCTCGCGCGGGGCCAGGGCCAGCACGCCGACCTTGCCCTGGTGGGCGTTGCGGTGCACGTCGTGGGCGGCCTGGCCGGTCTCCTCCAGCGAGTAGACCTTGGAGAGCGTGGGGTGGATCTTGCCCTTGGCGATCAGGCGGTTGGCCTCCCACGCCTCGCGGTAATTGGCGAAGTGGGAGCCGATGATGCGCTTCAGCGACATCCACAGGTAGCGGTTGTCGTACTCGTGGTTGTAGCCCGAGGTCGAGGCGCAGGTGACGATGGTGCCGCCCTTGCGGGTCACGTAGACGCTCGCGCCGAAGGTCTCGCGGCCGGGGTGCTCGAAGACGATGTCCACGTCCTCGCCGCCGGTCAGTTCACGGATGCGCTTGCCGAACCGCTTCCACTCGCGCGGGTCCTGGTTCTGCTCGTCCTGCCAGAACCTGTAGCCCTCGGCGTTGCGGTCGATGATCGCCTCGGCGCCCATCTTCCGGCAGATCTCCGCCTTCTGCTCGCTGGAGACGACACAGATCGGGTTGGCGCCCCCGGCCAGCGCGAACTGCGTGGCGTACGAGCCGAGTCCGCCGCTGGCGCCCCAGATCAGCACGTTGTCGCCCTGCTTCATGCCGGCGCCGTTGCGCGAGACGAGCTGGCGGTAGGCGGTGGAGTTGACCAGGCCGGGGGCCGCGGCCTCCTCCCAGCTGAGGTGGTCCGGCTTGGGCATCAGCTGGTTGGACTTGACGAGCGCGATCTCGGCGAGTCCGCCGAAGTTGGTCTCGAAGCCCCAGATGCGCTGCTCCGGGTCGAGCATCGTGTCGTTGTGGCCGTCCGAGGACTCCAGTTCGACCGAGAGGCAGTGCGCGACGACCTCGTCGCCCGGCTTCCAGGCGTTGACGCCCGGGCCGGTGCGCAGGACGACGCCCGCCAGGTCGGAGCCGATGACGTGGTACGGCAGGTCGTGGCGCTTGGTGAGCTCGCTGACCCTGCCGTAGCGCTCCAGGAAGCCGAAGGTGGAGACCGGCTCGAAGATCGAGGTCCAGACGGAGTTGTAGTTCACCGAGCTGGCCATGACCGCGACCAGGGCCTCGCCCGGGCCGAGTTCCGGCACCGGCACGTCCTCCACGTGGAGCGACTTGCGCGGGTCCTTGTCGCGGCTGTCGACGCCCGCGAACATCTCGGCCTCGTCCTTGTGGACGGTGACCGCGCGGTACGAATCGGGCACGGGCAGCGCCGCGAAGTCGGCGGCGGTGGGCGCGTCGGAACCGCCCTTCGCTTCGGTCTGCGACTGGATCGCGTCCAGGATTTCCTTCACGGGTGCCTCCGGCGGTGCTGCGTCAGGGAACGCTGAGGGTCCCTGCGGACAGGGAATACGGGTCTGGAGGTGTGCCGTCGGTTCGGCGGGTGGTGCTCGGCTGCTTGCTCGGTGGAGCAGAAGGGGTGCCTGGTGACGCAGGCGTCCGGGCGCGCAAACGCGGTGGTTTGCGGGGACAGCCGGCGTACGTGAGATCCCAGCACGCCGGCCGCCCGGATGCCTTCAACGTATGGCACTGCGTGACAGCTGACAAGGCACTCGGTGCCAGTAATTTCCCTCAATTGTCAGTCGACCGCCACGCATGAGCAACATGGGTGGCGGTATCGGCTGGTTCGCCCTGATTTCGCCGGTCAGGCGCGCGTGCGTCGGTAGATGTACGGAGTCGTGCTCGTCAGCGCCGTGAAGCCGAGGCGCTCCAGGATCGGGCGGCTGTCCTCGGTGGCGTCGACCTGGAGGAAGTCGTAGCCCCGCTCCGCCGCCACGCCGGCCCGGAAGTCCACCAGCGCCCGGTAGACGCCGCGCCCGCGCCACGCGGGGTCCGTGCCCCCGCCCCACAGCCCCCCGAAGCCCGTGCCCGGGTACAAGTCCATCCGGGCGGAGCTGACCGGCTCGTCGCCCGCCATGGCCACGAGCGCCACGAAATGCTCCGGGTCCTCCCGCAGCCGGTCCAGGACCAGGCGGCGCAGCCACGAACCGTCCCGGCCGAACGCCCGCTCATTGGCGCGCGCCATCAGCTCCGCCCCCGCCTCGTCCCGCACCTCCTCGAGCCGGACGCCCTCCGGCAGCCGCACCTCCGCGGCGAGCTCCGCCACCCGCGCCACCAGCAGGGTCTCCGGCTCCTCGGCCTCGAAGCCGGCCGCCAGCAGGCGCGCGCCCAGGTCGGCGGGCCGGTCGTGTCCGTAGAGCTTCCACTCGAACTCCTCGCAGCCCGTCCGCTCGCAGTACGCCACCTGCTCCGCGATCGCCTCGTCCGCGCGGGCGGCGTCCAGGTCCGGCGCCGACCACAGCACCCCGTGCCAGTCGTGCGCCGCGCCCTCGTGCCGGACGACGTCCCCCACGCGTGCGACGCGGGCACCCGGGCTCTCGGGGCGGGCGCCCTCGCGCATGACCCGGTCGTAGCGGGCGAGGAGCCGGGCGGGTTCGGATGTCACATGATCGTTCATCCGCACACCTCAGCACCGGGGGGCCCGCCCGGCAAACGGATTCCCGCTCAGCGCTCCTTGAGGGCCTGCTGGATCGTCCGCATGACTTCGTCCAGGGGCGCGTCCGTGCGCGCCACCGCGACCAGCACCTCGCCCTGGGTCTCCACCGAGGCGGCCGGCGGCTGGGCGGGCTCGGCGCCCGCCGTGCGGCCCGCGCCTATGCCCGTACCGAAGGTGTCGCGCACGATGGCGAACGCCTGGTCGAGCTGCGCCTCCACGTCGCCCTGCCCGTCCGCCCGCAGCCAGCGGCGCAGCACATGGTTGTGCGCGGTGACGACGGCGGACGCGGCGACCTCCGCCAGCAACGGGTCGTCGTTGCCGGGGTGATGGTCGCGCTCGTCGAAGTGGCCCAGCAGATAGCGCGTGAACAGCCGCTCGTAGCGGGCCACCGAGGCGATCTCCGCCTGGCGCAGGGTCGGCACCTCGCGGGTCAGCTTGTAACGGGCCACGGAGACCGCGGGCTTGGCCGCGTACATCTTCATGACTTCCTTGATGCCGCGGCACACCGTGTCGAGCGGGTGCTCGTGCGCGGGGGCCGCGTTGAGGACGGCCTCGGCCCGTACGAGGGTGTCGTCGTGGTCCGGGAAGATGGCCTCTTCCTTGGAGCGGAAGTGGCGGAAGAAGGTCCGCCGGGCCACGCCTGCCGCACCGGCGATCTCATCGACCGTGGTCGCTTCGTACCCCTTCGTCGCGAAGAGTTCCATGGCCGCGGCGGCCAGCTCGCGGCGCATTTTGAGCCGCTGGGCGGCGGCTCGGGTGCCTGCGGCACTCTCCGGCACGTCGGGCGCGGCGGACACACGGGTGGACCTGGCGGGCTGGGACATGGTGTGAACGTACTGCATGGGGGCGGGAGAGCGCGCCTGCGGGGGCGGACCGCCCGGAGGTCCGAGCAGCCCGCCCCAGCCCGCGCCCGGGTCAGCGCCGGGCATATTCGCGGAATCCGCGCCCCGTCTTGCGGCCGAGGCAGCCCGCGGCCACCAGGTGCTCCAGGAGCGGGGCGGGCGCCAGGCCCGGGTCGCGGAACTCGTTGTGGAGCACCTTCTCGATGGCCAGCGACACATCGAGCCCGACCACGTCTAGCAGCTCGAACGGACCCATCGGGTAGCCGCCGCCCAGCTTCATCGCCGCGTCGATGTCATCGAGGGACGCGTAGTGCTCCTCGACCATCTTGATGGCGTTGTTGAGGTACGGGAACAGCAGCGCGTTCACGATGAAGCCGGCCCGGTCCCCGCAGTCCACCGGGTGCTTGCGGACCGTGTGGCACACCTCGTGCACCGTGGCGTGCACCTCGTCCGCGGTGAGCACCGTCCGCACGACCTCGACCAGCTTCATCGCGGGCGCCGGGTTGAAGAAGTGCATCCCGACGACGTCCTCGGGCCGCCCGGTGGCCCGGGCGATCGCGACGACCGGCAGCGAGGAGGTCGTCGTGGCCAGCACCGCACCCGGCCGGCACACCTTGTCCAGCGTGGCGAACAGCTCCTGCTTGACCAGCAGGTCCTCGGCGACCGCCTCCACGGCCAGGTTCACCTCCGCGAAGGCGTCCAGCGAGGCCGCCGCCGTGATCCTGCCCAGCGCCTCGTCCCGGGCCTCCTCGCTCAGCCGCCCCTTGGTGACCGACCGGTCCAGCGACTTGGCGATCCGGGCCTTGGCGAGGTCGGCCTTCTCCTGGCCGCGCGCGGCGAGCACCACGTCGTAGCCCGCCTTGGCGAAGACCTCCGCGATTCCCGAGGCCATCGTCCCCGAGCCAGCGACGCCCACCGACCGCACGGGGCGCCCGGCGGCCTCCGCGCCGCGCGGCGCGGGCGTCAGCGCGTCCGGCACCACCGTCTGGCTGCCCGGCTCGGCGTAGGTGTAGAAGCCGCGGCCCGCCTTGCGGCCGGTCAGGCCGGCGGAGGCGAGCTGGCCGAGAACGGGCGCCGGGGCGTGCAGACGGTCGTGCGAGGCGGAGTACATCGCCTCCAGGACCGTCCGGGCCGTGTCGATGCCGATCAGGTCCAGCAGGGCCAGCGGGCCCATGGGCAGGCCGCAGCCCAGCTTCATCGCGGCGTCGATGTCCTCGCGGGTGGCGTAGTTCGCCTCGTACATGGCGGCGGCCTGGTTGAGGTAGCCGAAGAGCAGGCCGTCCGCGACGAACCCGGGCCGGTCGCCGATCGCCACCGGCTCCTTGCCCAGCAGGCGGGCCAGCTCGGTGACCGCCTCGACTGCGGGCGGGGCCGTCAGCACCGAGGAGACCACCTCGACCAGCTTCATCGCCGGTGCCGGATTGAAGAAGTGCAGGCCCAGGACCCGCTCGGGGCGCTGCGACTCGGCCGCGAGACGGGTCACCGACAGGGCGTTGGTGCCGGTCGCGAGGATCGTGGCCGGGGAGACGATCGCGTCGAGCTCCCGGAAGACCTGCTGCTTGATCTCGTACGACTCCGGCACGACCTCGATGACCAGCTCCGCGTCGGCGGCGGCCCGGAGTTCGGAGAACGTACGGAAGCGGGCGAGCGCGTCGCGCCGTTCCTCCTCGGTGATCCGCCCGCGCTCCACGGCGCGGGCGGTGGACGCCTCCAGCGAGGCGACGGCCCGGCGGGCGGCGGTCTCGTCGGTGTCGATGCCGATGACCTCGCGGCCGGAGCGGGCCAGGACCTCGGCGATTCCGGTGCCCATCGTGCCGAGGCCGACGACGGCAATGGTGGAGAGAGGGATGTCCATCACGGGACTCCAGGGATGAGTGACGACTGAGGGGACGCACGGGGCGCGCGGCGCGGGCGTGCGGGAGGTGCCTGTCGTGGTGTCCGACCGCCGGGCGTGATCCACGCCCGGGACCGGAAAGGAGCGACGACGGACCCTGTCCCGGGGCCGCGTCTCGTACAGCTGCCGAACCGACAACACTCCGGGTGGCTGCGTCACCAGGCCACCGGAGCGACGGGAGCACGTCCCGCTCAACTGAGCTTAACCAGCGAGTAACGAGCGCGCCAGCCCTGGCCAGTTGTGGCCCGTGCCACATTTCGGGACCCCGGCGATACGCACCGTGTCCGTCGATACGCTGACGGTCATGGACGACGAGGAGTTCCGGTCACTGGCGCACCGGCTGACCGACGAGGCGGGGGAGTCGGCGGCCTGCCGCGCCCTGCTCGCCACCGAGGACGACGAGGAACTGGCCCGGGTGCTGGTCGAGCGCGAACGCCCGCTCTGGGCCCGCGAGATCGCCGCCTTCCGGCTGGGCTGCGCCGGGGACCGCCGCGCCTTCGAGACGCTGGTGCTCCTCCTCAACCACCGCGACCCCGACCGCTGCGTCAGCGCCGCCCACGCCCTGGCCCGCCTCGGCGACCCCCGCACCCCGCGCGCCGCGGCGGCCCTCGCCACCAACTCCCTGCGCACCGCCTACGCCCTCCACCCGGTCCGCCTGCTCACCGCGCTCCGGGCCCCGGAGTCCGTACCGGCCCTCGTGACCACGCTGTCCCGGCTGCTGGGCCCCGACGAACCGCACTGGCGCGTCGCACTCGCCTGCGTCGAGGGCCTGGGCACGCTGGGGGACGCCGCCGCCCGCCCGGTCCTGGAGGCGGCGCTGCCCCGCCCCCGGCTGGCGGAGGCGGCGCGGGAGGCACTGGGCCGGCTGCCGGCGCCATGAGCGAAGGGGCGCACGCGGTCCTTCCGCGTGCGCCCCTCGGCGTCCTGGTTTGCCCCTCGTTCGGCCCCGGTCGTTCAGCCCCGGAACCCCAGCAGCCCGTGCAGTGTGCCGCCCTGGTCCGGGCGGGCCGCCGGGCGGGCCGACTTGGCGGGTTCCGGCTTCGGGTCGGGGGTCTTCGCGCAGACCGCGTCCGCCTCGCCCCGGCCGGCGCGGGGGACGGTGCCCTTCGCCAGGTAGTCCGTCAGGTAGCGGTCCAGGCAGGCGTTGCCGCTCAGGGTGACGCCGTGGTTGCCGCCGCCCTGCTCGACCACCAGGCGCGAGCCGCGCAGCTTGCGGTGCAGGGTGACTCCGCCCTCGTACGGGGTGGCCGCGTCGTCCGTCGCCTGGAACAGCAGCACCGGGGGCAGGGCGTGGTTGGACACCCGCACCGGGTTCAGCGGCTCCACCGGCCAGTCGGCGCACGGCGCGTTGTACCAGGTGTTGCCCCAGGCCATGAACGGGGCCTTCGCGTGCACCCGCCAGGTGTCGTTGCGCCAGGTGTTCCAGTCGCGCGGCCAGTCGGCGTCCCGGCACTGCACGGCCGTGTAGACCGAGTAGCCGTTGTCGCCCTCCGCGTCCACCGCGCCGAACCGTTCGAACGCCGCGACGAGCGGCTTCTCGTCCTTGTCGTTGACGTACGCGGCGAACGCCTCGGCCAGCACCGGCCAGTAGCCGTTGTAGTAGCCGCCGGGCAGGAAGGTGTCGTCCAGTTCGCCCGCGCCGACCTTCTTGCCCGCCGGACGCTTCTTCACCGCGTCCCGCATCCGGTACCAGGCGGCCTCGACCTCCGCCGGGTCACCGCCCAGGTGATAGGTGGCGTCGTACTTCGCGACCCAGGCGGCGAACGCCTTGTGCCGGGTGTCGAACGCGTAGTCCTGGGTGAGGTTGTCGTCGTACCAGACGCCCTCGGGGTCCACGTTCGAGTCGAGGACCAGGCGCCGGACGCGGTCCGGGAAGAGCTTCGCGTACACCGCGCCCAGATAGGTGCCGTAGGAGTAGCCGAAGTAGTTCAGCTGCCGCGCCCCGGTCGCACGGCGGATCACGTCCAGGTCCTTGGCCGCGCTCACCGTGTCCATGTACGGGAGCAGGTCCGGGTACTTCTCGCCGCAGGCCGCGGCGAAGTCACGGGCACGGTTGCGGTTGACCCGCTCGCCGCCGAGCGACTGCGGTACGGGGTCGGGCCTGACCGGGTCGAAGTAGCCGGGCAGGCAGTCCAGGGCCGGGCGGCTCATCCCGACGCCGCGCGGGTCGAAACCGATCACGTCGTACTGCGAGGCGACCTTCTCCGGCAGCGAGGCGGCGACGAAGGGGGCCATCGACAGGCCGCTGCCGCCGGGCCCGCCCGGGTTCACCAGCAGCGGGCCCTGGAAGGTCTTCGAGGTGTGCGGCACGCGCGTCAGGGCCAGCGTGACCTGGCGGCCCGTCGGGTCGTCGTGGTCGAGCGGGGAACGCACCGTCGCGCACTGGAGCGTCGGGGCGGACTTCGTACCGCAGTCCTTCCAGGCGAGCGGTGCGGCACGCGGCGTCGGGGCGTCCGCCGTGGCCGGCGCGGCGGTCACCAGACCTGCGACCGTCGCCCCGAGGGCGCACAGCAGTACGGAACGGTTCGTCATATGGCCTCCCGGGATGGGGGAACACGGCTGCGCGGTACGCAGCCCCCGCCGCATGTTCCCCGCAATCGGAGCCGGAAGGACCCGTTGTGGTGAGAGATGACCCGTTTGCGTGCCCCGTGCGGCCCCGCCCGCTCAGAGCAGGGTGAGCTGGGTGGGCTGCGAGCCGTCGAGCGGTGCCCGCGGCTCGCGCCGGGGGAGGCGGCGGGCGGTGCCCCGGTGGGCGGGCCCGATGCCGTACTCGGCCGCCAGCTCGTGCACGTACCGGGTGATGCGGCGCTGGTACCAGGTCGGCGCGTAGGCGCCGTCCGCGTACAGCCGCTCGTAACGCCGTACGAGATGCGGGTGGTGGCGGCCCAGCCACTCCATGAACCACTCCCGGGCGCCGGGGCGCAGGTGCAGGACGAGCGGGGTCACCGACGTCGCGCCGGCTGCGGCGATCGCGCGGACGGTGGCCCGCAGCTGCTCGGGGCTGTCGCCGAGATGCGGGATGACCGGGGCCATCAGCACCCCGCAGCCGATGCCCACCTCGCTCAGCCTCCGTACGACGTCGAGCCGGCGCTCGGGCGAGGGGGTGCCGGGCTCCACGGTCCGCCACAGCTCCGGGTCGGTGAAGCCCACCGAGACCGAGACGCCGACCTCGGTGACCTCGGCGGCCTGCCGGAGCAGTTCCAGGTCGCGCAGGATCAGCGTGCCCTTCGTCAGGATCGAGAACGGGTTCGCGTGGTCGCGCAGGGCGCTCAGGATGCCGGGCATCAGCCGGTAGCGGCCCTCCGCCCGCTGGTAGCAGTCGACGTTGGTGCCCATGGCGACGTGCGCGCCGTGCCAGCGCGGCGAGGCGATCTCGCGGCGGACCAGCTCCGGGGCGTTGACCTTGACGACGATCTGCGAGTCGAAGCCGAGCCCGGTGTCGAGGTCGAGATAGCTGTGGGTCTTGCGGGCGAAGCAGTAGACGCAGGCGTGCGTGCAGCCCCGGTACGGGTTCACGGTCCATTCGAACGGCATCCGGGAAGCGCCGGGCACCCGGTTCACGATCGAGCGGGCCCGGATCTCGTGGAAGGTGATGCCCCGGAATTCCGGGGTGTCGAAGGTGCGGGTGGTCACCGCGTCGGCGGCGAAGAGCGCACCCGTACCGCTCGTGGGGTGGTTGGCGTTGTCTTCAGCCAGATTGTCCCAGCGCATGGACGCCTCCTCGGTAGTTCTGGACCGAGAATAGAACACTTGTTCCCATGATCGTTTTTTCCCCTTCGTCCCGGCCCGGATTTTGAGCCCGACACGCGAGGTGGTTGGCTCAGCACACCCCGAAGAACCGAGTGCTGGAGGAGCAGGCATGGCGCAGGTCGAAGCCACGACGGAGCGGATCATCGCGGCGGACGCGGAGGCGGTGTTCGACGCGCTGGCCGACTACAAGGAGGTCCGCGGCAAGGTGCTCCCCGCCCACTACAGCGAGTACGAGGTGCGCGAGGGCGGAGACGGCGAGGGCACCCTCGTCCACTGGAAGCTCCAGGCCACCAGCAAGCGGGTGCGCGACTGCCTCCTGGAGGTCACCGAGCCGACCGACGGGCAGCTCGTGGAGAAGGACCGGAACTCCTCGATGGTCACCACCTGGACCGTCACCCCGGCGGGCGAGGGCAGGTCCAAGGCCGTCGTCGCGACCGTGTGGGACGGAGCCGGCGGCATCGGCGGCTTCTTCGAGAGGGCCTTCGCGCCCAAGGGCCTCGCCCGCATCCACGACGAACTGCTGGCCAACCTCGCCGCCGAGGTCGAGAACTGACCCCGCGTCGTCACCGCCCGGCCTCACCGGTTCGGGTGGTCTTTGCGGCGGGACGGTTGTGCGCCGTAGTGCCTCCCACCGGCGGATACGCCCCCTGAGTGCGCCGCCGGCGCCCCCCGTCGCGTTTGCCCTCACTTGTCGCGCGATGCGAGAAATGTGCGGCAGCGCGACGAGGGGAGCGGCACGTGGTGGGTGGCATCACACTGTTGGAGGACGAGCCGGGCGGCCCGGGGGACGCCGAAACGGCGCCCGCGCCGGTCCCGCCCCCACCGCCCCCCGCCCCGGCGGAGACCACCGCCGGTGACACCTCCGACGGCATCGGGACGGACCCCCGCCGCATCCGGCTGGTCTTCGTCGGGCTGATGCTCACGCTCCTGCTCGCGGCGCTCGACCAGATGATCGTCGCCACCGCGCTCCCGAAGATCGTCGGCGAGCTGCACGGCCTGGAGAAGATGTCCTGGGCGGTCACCGCCTATCTGCTCGCCTCCACGATCGGACTGCCGGTCTACGGGAAGCTGGGCGACCTCTTCGGCCGCAAGGGCGTCTTCCAGTTCGCCATCGTCGTCTTCGTCGTCGGCTCCGCGCTGGCCGGCTGGTCCCGCACCATGGACCAGCTCATCGCCTTCCGGGCGCTCCAGGGCATCGGTGGCGGCGGGCTGATGATCGGCGTGCAGGCGATCATCGCGGACGTCGTCCCGCCCCGCGAGCGCGGCCGGTTCATGGGCCTCATCGGCGCCGCCTTCGGCCTCGCCTCGGTGGCCGGGCCGCTGCTCGGCGGCTTCTTCACGGACCACGCCTCCTGGCGCTGGTGCTTCTACATCAACGTGCCGTTCGGCCTGGTCACCCTCGCCGTGATCACCGTCGTCCTCAAGCTCCCCCGGCCCACCGTCCGCCCCCGGCTCGACATCCTCGGCGCCGCCCTCCTCGCCGCCGCCTCCACCTGCCTGGTGCTGCTGACCAGCTGGGGCGGCACGGAGTACGCCTGGGGCTCGGGCACCATCCTGGGGCTCGGCGCCGGGGCTGCCGGAACGACTCTGCTGTTCCTCCTCGTGGAGCGCCGCGCCGCCGAACCCATCATCCCGCTCCGGCTGTTCCGCGACTCGATCTTCAACGTGACCGCCCTGGTCGGCGCGGTCGTCGGCGTGGCGCTGTTCGGCGCGGCCAGCTACCTGCCGACCTTCCTCCAGATGGTCGACGGGGCCACCGCCACCGAGTCCGGGCTGCTGATGCTCCCCATGATGGGCGGCATCGTCGGCGCCTCCGTGGTCTCGGGCCAGCTCATCTCCCGCACCGGGCGCTACCGCGTCTATCCGATCGCGGGCAGCGCGGTCTCGGCGGTGGGCATGTGGCTGCTGTCCCGGCTGGAGACCGACACCGCGCGCCTCGAATACAGCATCGCGCAGGCGGTCCTCGGCCTCGGCATCGGCATGATCATGCCGGTCCTGGTCCTCGCCGTGCAGAACTCCGTGCGCCCCGCCGACCTGGGCACCGCGACCAGCGCCAACAACTACTTCCGGCAGATCGGCGGCAGCGTCGGCGCCGCCGTCTTCGGCACCCTGTTCGCCGGGCGGCTGGCCGACGCGCTCGCCGTCCGGCTGCCCTCCGGGGCGGACCTCCCGGACCCGGAGTCGATCAGCCCGCAGCTGGTCCACACGATGGAGCCCGCGCTGCGGGACGCCTACATCCAGGCGTACGCCGACGCGATGCCCCGGATCTTCCTCTACCTCGTGCCGGTCCTCGTGCTCGGCCTGTTCTTCGCCTTCTTCCTCAAGGAGAAACCGCTGGTGTCCCACAGCCCCGAAACCACCGCAGGCCCCGAAGCCACCGCCGAGTACACCCCGATCCCCTCCGCCCGCACCGACGCCGCCGTGCCGTCCGCCGGCTACCTCTCCGGCGTCCCGGTATCCGGCAGCGTCCAGCACTCCGACGGTACGAAGGTGCCGCGCGCCGCCCTCACCCTCATCGACGTCCAGGGCCAGCAGGTCGGCCGGGGCGCCAGCGGTGACGAGGGGCGTTACGCGCTCAGCGTGCCGGGCGCCGGTTCGTACGTCCTGATCGCCGCCGCGGGGGGCCACCAGCCGCAGGCGGTCAGCGTCACCGTCGGCGAACGCCCGGTCGAGCTGGACGTGGTGCTCGGTGGCGCCGGCCGGCTCGCCGGCACCGTCGTCACGGCCGACGGGGTCCCCGTGCGCGACGCGGCCGTCACGCTGACCGACGTACGCGGCGAGGTCGTCGCCTCCACGCGCAGCGGGCGCGAGGGCGGCTATGTGATCACCGAGCTCGTCGCCGGCGAGTACACCCTCGCCGCCTCCGCCCCGGCCTTCCGGCCCGCCGCGCTCCCGGTCAGCGTGCAGGCGGCCCGGGAGACCCGGCAGGACATCGAACTTGCCGGCGGCGCCGTGCTCCGCGGGATCGTCCGGGCCACCGCCGGTCGGCCCGTCGAGGACGCCCGGGTCACGCTCCTGGACGCGGCGGGGAACGTCGTGGACACCGTGACCACCGGCCCGGACGGCGCGTTCCGCTTCGTGGACCTGTCCACCGGCGAGTACACCGTGATCGCGGCCGGCTACCCGCCCGTCGCCACGGTCCTCCAGGTCGCGGGCGGCGGGCGCACCGAGCGCGACCTCCAGCTGGGGCACGAGGACTGAACGCCCGGGCCGAGGAGGGCCGTTGCGCCCCGCAGCACGCGGGGCGCACCACCCCCGAGGGGGATTCCGCCGATGACCCGCGGGCGCCGGTCGCATCCCCGTACCGTGGAGTCACGCGCCGCGGAATGCCGCGGTGAGGAAGGAGCCTTCCCCTCATGGACCTCGGTGTGCCGTCGCAGAGGACACCACTGCCGGGTGACGGCACGGCGGGCCGCCTGCCGCTCGCCGTCGCCGTGGTCGACGCGGAGGGGCTCGTCTCGCACTGGTCGTCCGGGGCGAGAAGGCTCTTCGGCGTCGCCCGGGAGGACGCGATCGGCTGCCCCGCCGGGGAACTCCTGCCCGTCTCCGGCGTGCTGGGCGTGAACGGCGCACCCGCTCAGTACGACGAGGGCCCCGCGCTCGACAGCTCGCTCAGCGGGGACTTCCCCTACCCGGCGTCCGGCCGGGCCCGCCTGGACGAGCCCGGGCACGGCCGGATCGACGTGCTGTGGTGGGCCTACCCGCTGGCGGGCCCCGGACCGGCCAGGCTCCTCGTGCTCGCCGCCGACTGCGCGCAGCTGCGGGGCGTGGAGGAGGGCGAGGACGGCCCGGCCCGTACGGTCGCCCCCGGCTTCGCCCTGCACACCGACTTCCCCGGCCACCCCGGGCTGTCCGCGCGGCTGCCCGAGATCCTGCCGAACATGAGCGTCCAGGAGGCGACCGGCATCGTCGCCCAGGTGCTCGAACTGGGCTACCCGGTCCTGGAGTTCAGCCACCACGAACGCATCCCCGTCACCCCGGACTGGGGCGTGCCCAGGCGCGCCGGAGCGCTGCCGGTGCGGGAGGAGCGGTACGAAGCGGAGGAGCGCGCGGCCGCCCGGAGCACCGCGCCCCGCCCCGAGCTGGACCTCGAGTACGCGGCGGTCCGCGAGCGGCTGGAATTCCTCAACGAGGTGAGCGGCCGCATCGGCAGCTCCCTCGACCTGGAACGCACCATCCGCGAGGTCACCAGCGCCGCCGTCCCCCGCTTCTCCGACTTCGCCGGTACGCATCTGCGCGCCGCCGTCCTCGCCGGTGAGGGCTTCCCCGACGGACCGCCCGACGTCACCACCATCTGGCACCGCGTCTGGGTCGAGCACAACGACGAACCGGGCCGCTGGGACGACACCGTGCCCGTCGGCGAGGCCATCGCCTTCCCCGAACACACCCCGTTCTTCCAGTGCATGGTCACCGGCGAGCCCGTCCTCGTGCCCCATGTGAGCGAGGAGCTGAGCAACCGGATCTCCGGCGAGTTCGAGAAGCGCGACCTGCGCCCCCTGATCACGGACCGTTCGCTGCTCATCGTGCCGCTGAAGGCCCGCGACGTGGTCCTCGGCTTCATGGTCCTGATGCGCCGCCCCGGCCGCGAGCCCTTCGACGACATGGACCGCACCACCGGTGCCGAACTCGCCGCGCGGGCCGGTCTCGTCCTGGACAACGCCCGCATGTACACCTACCAGGAGAACGTCGCGGAGACGCTCCAGGACAGCATGCTGCCCAACGTCAGCCCCCGCATGGCCGGTTGCGACATCGCGACCCGCTATCTGCCGGGCACCCGGCTCGGCCGGATCGGCGGCGACTGGTTCGACTCGGTGAAGCTCCCCGGCTCGCGCACCGCGCTGGTCGTCGGCGACGTCATGGGACACGGGCTCAACTCGGCGGCCATGATGGGCCAGTTGCGGACCGCGGTGCTGACCATGGCCACCATGGAGATGCCGCCCGCCCAGCTGCTGCGCAATCTGGACGACCTCGCCCAGCGCCTCGGCGAGCAGTACCTCGCGACCTGCCTGTACGCGGTCTACGACCCGATCGCGGGCGAGCTCCAGATCGCCAACGCCGGTCACATCCCGCCCGTGCTGGTCCGCGCCGAGGACGGCCGGGCCGAGCTGCTGGACCTGCCGACCGGGGCGCCCATCGGAGTCGGCGGGGTCGCCTTCGAGACCGCCACCGTGCGGGTGCGCCCGGGGGACCGCCTCGTCCTGTGCACGGACGGGCTGGTCGAGGTGCGCGGCCAGGACATCGGGGCCGGGCTCGCCGCGCTCTGCGCCTCCGCCGCCCACCCCGCCGCTTCGATGGACGACGCCTGCGACACCATCATCCGCGCCCTGAACACCGGGGACGGCCGCAAGGACGACGTCGCCCTGCTGATGGCCCGGCTCAACGGCATCCCGGACGAGGACGTCGCCGAGTGGCAGCTCGCCCTGGACCCCCGCGAGGTGTCCCGGGCCCGCCGTCTGGTGCGCGGCCGGCTCCTCGACTGGGAGCTGCCCGACGCCGTGGAGGCGGCCGAGCTGATGGTCAGCGAGCTGGTCACCAACGCCTACAAGCACGGCCGCACCCACCACATCGGACTCCGGCTGGTCCGCACCGACGCGCTGCTGTGCGAGGTCAGCGACGACGAACCGGCCCCCGCCTCGCTCCTCGGCGTCACCGACAGCGACGAATCCGGCCGGGGACTCGTGGTGGTGAGCAGCCTCGCCAGGGAATGGGGGACCAGCGGCACCGCTCGCGGCAAGACCGTCTGGTTCGAACTGGCCCTGTCCCGCTTCCCCCGGCCGCGGCCCGACCGCCGTCACTGACAAGGAGATCGCGTCCGCACCCTTGCCCCCGGGCACCCCTGGGCAGTAGTCCCTGGCTGAGCAATATGAGCCTGCACGACGGGACTTGGGAGTACGCATGGGTGTGTCACAGGAATACCGCGAGGCGTGGGAAGGCTTCTGGGCGGCCACGTCGGACGAACCCGGCGAGGCCATCTGGGACTCCGGCCCCGATCTGAGCGCCGTGCCGCACAGCAGGCTGCTCCTCCCGCACGCCGACGCCACCCTGCCGGTCGTGGACCTCGGCTGCGGCAACGGCACCCAGACCCGGCACCTGGCGACCCTCTTCCCCCGCGCCCTCGGCGTCGACCTCTCGGAAGCGGCGATCGAGCACGCCCGGAAGGCGGACCCGGCGGAGACCGCCGCGTACGAGACGCTCGACCTCACCGACGCCGACGCCGTGCGCGCCCTGCACGCGCGCATCGGCGAGGCGAACGTCTACATGCGGGCGGTGATCCACCAGAGCGAGCCCGAGGCCCGCCCGGCCGTCGCCGCCGCCGTCGCCACCCTCCTCGGCGCACGCGGCCGGGCCTTCGTCGCCGAGCTGACCCCCGCCTCCAAGGACGTCCTGCAGCACGCCTCGCAAGGCCCCGGCGGCCCCGGCCCGAAGCTGCGCCGGGTCTTCGAACACGGGCTGAAACCGGCGAGCGCCACCGACGAAGAGGTCCCGCGGCTGCTCGCGGAGGCCGGGCTGACCGTCCTGGACAGCGGCGACACGGTCCTGCCGCAGACCGAGAACCTGCCCGACGGCACCCGGATCGACCTCCCGGCGCGGTGGTTCGTCCTGGCCACGGGCTGAACCGGGCGCCGGGGCCCCCCGCCCCCGGCCTCAGCTCCCGGTCCCGTCCCGCAGCAGCGCCATCAGGGCCCGCGCCCCCGGGCTCAGCGCCCGCGCCTCGGGGAGCACCACGGCACTCTCGTAATGCGCCTCACCGGCACCCTCGGGCCGCACCGCGACGAGTCCGCACGCCTCGGGCTTGCGGGAGAAGTGGTGCGGCACGAGCGCGATGCCCAGCTGCTCGTGCACCAGCTCCAGCAGGCTGTGCACGTCGGTGACCTCCAGGGCCACCGTGCGCCGCACCCCGGCCGCCGTGAACGCCGCGTCGGCCGCGCGGCGCGGCCCGAAGTCCGGGTGGAAGTCGATGAACGGCTCGCCGGACAGCTCCGCCCAGGACGCCCGGTCCGCCGCCGCCAGCCGGTGGCCCGGCGCGCACAGCAGCACCATGGGCTCCCGGGCCAGCGGGACCAGCTCCCCGCGCCAGCCCGCCGGGTCCACCGTCGCGGCGAACGCGATGTCGAGCCGCCCGCCCGCCACCCCGTCGACCAGCCTCGCCGTGCCCTCCTGGCGCAGCCGGATCTCCATGTGCGGGTGGGCGTGGTGGAAGGCGGCGAGCAGCCGGGGCAGCCGCAGCCCGGCCACGCACTGCTCCACCCCCACCGACAGGGTCCCGCGCAGCAGCCCCCGTACCGCGTCGACGGCCTCCTTCGCCGCCCGCACCCCCGCCAGGGTGCGTTCCGCCTCGACCAGCAGGGCGCGCCCCGCCTCGGTCAGCCGTACGCTGCGCGTGGTCCGGCTGAACAGCGGCGTCCGCAGCTCCTGCTCCAGTGCCCGCACGGAGGCGGAGAGCCCGGACTGCGAGACGGCGACCCGCTCCGCCGCGCGGGTGAAATGCCGTTCCTCGGCGACGGCCACGAAATGTTCCAGCTGGCGCAACTCCATGATTGAGAACTCTAGGCCCTGAATCCCAGCGGAATCTCCTGTTGGACTACTGGATCGAAGTGGGCCAGCCTGGGGACGGCCAGCCGGTCACGGCCGGAACACCTCTCTCATGGAGCCCGCATGTATCTCCCGTCCGCCGACCGCTACGCGAACATGCCCTACCGGCGCACCGGGCGCAGCGGCCTGAAGCTGCCCGCCCTCTCGCTCGGCCTGTGGCACAACTTCGGCGGGGACCGGACACCGCAGACCCAGGGCGAGATCCTGCGCCGCGCCTTCGACCTCGGCATCACCCACTTCGACCTGGCCAACAACTACGGCCCGCCGCCCGGCTCCGCCGAGACCGCGATGGGCAAGGCGCTCGCCACGGACTTCGCCGCCCACCGGGACGAGATCATCGTCTCCACCAAGGCCGGCTACCTGATGTGGGACGGCCCGTACGGCGAGTGGGGTTCGCGCAAGAACCTGCTCGCCTCGCTGGACCAGAGCCTCACCCGGCTCGGCCTGGACTACGTCGACATCTTCTACTCGCACCGGCCCGACCCCGAGACCCCGCTCGAAGAGACCATGGGCGCGCTCGACGCGGCGGTGCGCCAGGGCAAGGCGCTCTACGTCGGCGTCTCCAACTACTCACCCGAGCAGACCCGCGAGGCCGCCCGCATTCTGAAGGAGCTCGGCACCCCGCTCCTGATCCACCAGCCGCGCTACTCGATGCTCGACCGCCGCCCCGAGGACGGACTGCTCACGGCCCTGGACGAGCTGGGCGTCGGGTCCATCGCCTACTCGCCGCTGGAACAGGGCATCCTCTCCGACCGCTACCTCAACGGCATTCCGGAGGGCTCCCGCGCCGCCGGCAGCAGCCCCTTCCTGTCGGCCGAGGCCGTCACCCCGGACCTGGTGTCCCGGCTCCGAGAACTGAACGAACTCGCCGCCGCGCGCGGCCAGTCGCTCGCCCAGCTGGCCCTGGCCTGGGTGCTGCGCGGCGGGCGCGTCACCTCCGCCGTGGTCGGCGCGAGCAGCGTCGCGCAGCTGGAGAACAACGTCGAGACGGTCCGGAACCTGGACTTCACCGACAAGGAACTCGCCCGGATCGAGAAGCTGCTGAAGGGCGCCAAGCGCGGCTGACGACTCCGGCTCCCGGCGGCCCGCAGGGGTCGCCGGGAGCGCCATTGGATTGGACCTGTGGCGTGCCCGGCACCCCTGGCCTGCGCCTTCATCGACGCGTACCGTGTGGCCGCATGAAGATCCTCGTCAGCGCCGACATGGAAGGCGCCACCGGTGTGACCTGGCCGGCCGACGTGCTGCCCGGCACGCCGCAGTGGGAGCGGTGCCGCTCCCTGTTCACCTCCGACGTCAACGCCGCCGCCCTCGGCTTCTACGACGGGGGCGCGGACGAGGTGCTGATCAACGAGGCCCACTGGACCATGCGCAACCTGCTCCTGGAGAGACTGGACGACCGCGTCCAGATGCTCACCGGCAAGCACAAGTCGCTCAGCATGGTCGAGGGCATCCAGCACGGCGACGTCGACGCGGTCGCGTTCGTCGGCTACCACACGGGCGCCGGTGCGGAGGGCGTCCTCGCCCACACCTACCTCGCCAACTCCATCACCGGGGTCTGGCTGAACGGCGTCCGGGCCAGCGAGGGCCTGCTCAACGCGCACGTCGCCGCCGAGTACGGCGTCCCCGTCGTCCTCGTCACCGGCGACGACCTGACCTGCGTGGACGCCGGGGGATACGCCCCCGACGCGGAGAAGGTGGCCGTCAAGGACTACGTGTCGCGGTACGCCGCCGTCTGCCGCACCCCCGCCCGCACCGCCGCCGACATCCGGGCGGCCGCCGCCCGGGCCGTCCCCCTCGCCGGGCGGTACACACCGGTGGAGGGCGGCCCGTTCACCGTGGAGCTGGAATTCGACGCCGAGCACCTGGCCGCGGCGGCCACCGTCGTGCCCGGTGCGGCGCCCAGCGGCGAGAGGCGGGTCTCCTACACCAGCGCGACGATGTACGAAGGTATCCGCACGTTCAAGGCGGTGACGACGATCGTCTCGTCCGCCGTGGAGGAGCAGTATGGCTGAGGCGCCCGCCCCTCAGGACTCCGTCGACGCCCTGGCGCTCGACGAATCGGTGACGTTCACCTCCGAACTGATCCGCATCGACACCACCAACCGGGGCGGCGGCGACTGCCGCGAACGCCCCGCAGCCGAATACGTCGCCGAGCGCCTGGCCGCCACCGGCCTGGAACCCGCGCTCCTGGAACGCACCCCCGGCCGCACCAACGTGGTCGCCCGGATTCCCGGCACCGACCCGTCCGCGCCCGCCCTCCTCGTCCACGGCCACCTCGACGTGGTGCCGGCCGAGGCCGCCGACTGGACCGTGCACCCCTTCTCGGGCGAGGTCCGCGACGGGACGGTGTGGGGGCGCGGCGCCATCGACATGAAGAACATGGACGCGATGGTCCTGGCCGTCGTCCGGTTCTGGGCCCGGTCCGGCATCCGTCCCCGGCGCGACATCGTCATCGCCTACACCGCCGACGAGGAGGCCAGCGCCGAGGACGGCTCGGGATTCCTCGCCGACCGGCACGCCGCCCTCTTCGACGGCTGCACGGAGGGCATCAGCGAGTCCGGTGCCTTCACCTTCCACGCCGGTCCCACCATGCCGCTCTACCCCATCGGCGCCGGCGAACGCGGCACCGGCTGGCTGAAGCTCACCGCCCGCGGCAAGGCCGGACACGGCTCCAAGGTCAACCGGGCCAACGCCGTCACCGCGCTCGCCGCCGCCGTCGCCCGCATCGGCGAGCACGAGTGGCCCGTCCGGCTCACCCCGACGGTCCGCGCCGCGCTCACCGAGCTCGCCGCGCTCCACGGCATCCACCCGGACCTGGACGCCCCCGGCTTCGACGTGGACGAACTCCTCGGCAAGATCGGACCGGCCGCGGCCCTCGTCGCCCCGACCGTCCGCAACAGCTCCAACCCGACGATGCTGGAAGCCGGTTACAAGGTCAACGTCATCCCCGGCCACGCCACCGCCTACATCGACGGCCGGACCGTCCCCGGCGGCGACGAGGAGTTCCGCACGACGATGGACCGGCTCACCGGGCCCTCCGTCGACTGGGAGTTCGCCCACCGCGAGGTCGCACTCCAGGCCCCGGTCGACTCACCCACGTACGGCAGACTCCGCGCCGCCATCGAGCGGTTCGACCCCGACGGGCACGTCGTGCCGTACTGCATGTCCGGTGGCACCGACGCCAAGCAGTTCTCCCGGCTCGGCATCACCGGCTACGGCTTCTCGCCGCTGAAGCTGCCCGTCGGCTTCGACTACCAGGCCCTCTTCCACGGCGTGGACGAACGCGTCCCCGTCGACGCGCTGCACTTCGGCGTCCGGGTCCTGGACCACTACCTGCGCACCGCCTGAACCACTCGGGGGAGACCGACACCCATGCCCACCGCACAGCCCCACGGCAGCTGGCCCTCACCGATCGACGCCGCACTGGCCGCCTCCCACGACGGACGGCCCGAGTACACCGGCGCGGTCGGCGACGAGCTGTGGTGGACCGAACCGCGCCCCGCCGAAGCCGGCCGTCGCGCCCTGGTCCGCCGCACCGCCGACGGCACCACCACCGAACTGCCCGCCCCCTGGGACGCCCGCAGCCGGGTCATCGAGTACGGCGGACAGCCCTGGGCCGGCACCGAGCGGGCGGGGGGCGGCCCGCTCGTCGTCTTCGTCCACTTCGCCGACCAGCGGCTGTACGCCTACGAGCCCGACGGCGAACGTGATCCATGGCCGCTCACCCCGGTCTCCGCCGTCGGCGGCGGACTGCGCTGGGCCGACCCGCGCCTCCACCCGGACCGGGGCACGGCCGGCGAGGTGTGGTGCGTCCTGGAGGAGTTCACCGGCGAGGCGCCCACCGCACTGCGCCGGGTCCTCGCCGCCGTGCCGCTGGACGGATCAGCGGCCGGCGACCGGTCCGCCGTACGCGAACTGAGCGACGGACGGCACCGGTTCGTCACCGGCCCCGAGGTGTCGCCGGACGGGCGGCGCGCCGCCTGGATCGGCTGGGACCACCCGCGCATGCCCTGGGACGGCACCGAGGTGCTGGTCGCGGACGTCGGCGCCGACGGGACCTTCCAGGACGCCCGGACCGTCGCCGGCGGACCCGAGGAGTCCGTGCCCCAGGTCCAGTGGACCGCTGACGGACATCTGCTCCTGGCGAGCGACCGCAGCGGCTGGTGGAATCTGTACCGGCTCGACCCGGACACCGGCGCCACCCGGGAACTGTGCCCGCGCGAGGAGGAGTTCGCCGGACCGCTGTGGAAGATCGGGCACGTCTGGTTCCGCCCCCTCGACAGCGGGCTGATCGCCGTCCTCCACGGCAAGGGCACCACCACCCTCGGCATACTCGACCCGGAGACCGGCGATCTGGTCGACATCGCGGGACCCTGGACCGAGTGGGCGCCGACGCTCACCGTGCGCGGCTCCCGCGTCACCGGCGTCGCCGCGAGCCCGCACAGCGGCTACGAGCTCGTGGAACTGGACACCGCGACCGGCCACACCCGGATCACCGGCACCCCGCACGAGGACGCCGTCGACCCCGCGTACTACCCGGAACCGGTCCTGCGCACCTTCACCGGACCCGGCGGACGCGAGATCCACGCCCAGGTCTACCCGCCGCGCAACCCCGGACACACCGGCCCCGAGGGCGAGTTGCCGCCGTACGTGGTGTGGGCCCACGGTGGCCCCACCGGACACGCCGCGCTCGTCCTGGACCTGGAGATCGCCTACTTCACCTCGCGCGGCATCGGCGTCGCCGAGGTCAACTACGGCGGATCCGCGGGATACGGCCGGGCCTACCGCAACCGGCTGCGCGAGCAGTGGGGCGTCGTGGACGTGGAGGACTGCGCCGCCGTCGCCGGGACGCTCGCCGCCGAGGGCACCGCCGACCCGGACCGGCTCGCCATCCGGGGCGGCAGCGCCGGAGGCTGGACCACCGCCGCCTCGCTGACCGGCACCGACGTCTACGCCTGCGGCACCATCATCTACCCGATCCTCGACCTCGCGGGATGGGGCACCGACGAGACCCACGACTTCGAGTCCCAGTACCTGGAGTCGCTGGTCGGCCCCCTGGCCGAGGTCCCCGAGCGCTACCGGGAACGCTCCCCGGTCGGCCGCACCGACCGGCTCACCGTGCCGTTCCTGCTCCTCCAGGGCGAGGACGACCCCATCTGCCCGCCCGTGCAGTGCGAGCGCTTCCTCGCCGCCGTCGAGGGACGCGGCATCCCGCACGCGTACCGCACCTACCCGGGCGAGGGCCACGGCTTCCGCCGCGCGACCACGATGATCGACGCGCTGGAGTCCGAACTCTCCCTGTACGCCCAGGTGTTCGGCTTCGACCGGCCCGATGTGGCCACCCTGGAGCTGAAGCGGTGACCCTCACCCCGCTGACCCGCCCCGCCCGGCTGCGCCCCGGGGCGAAGGTCGCCGTCGTCTCCCCGTCCGGGCCGGTCCCCGCCGACCGGCTGGAACCCGGCCTGGACATCCTGCGCGGCTGGGGCCTCGACCCCGTGCCCATGCCCCATGTGCTGGACGTGCACCGGGACCTGGACTACCTCGCCGGTACGGACGAGGCCCGGGCCCGGGACCTCCGGGACGCGTGGTGCGACCCCGCCGTCGACGCGGTGATCTGCGCGCGCGGCGGGTACGGGGCGCACCGCATGGTGGACCTGGTGGACTGGGCGGCGGTGCGCGCGGCCGGGCCCAAGGTGTTCGTCGGCTACAGCGACGTCACCGTGCTCCACGAGGCGTTCGCGCTGCGGACCGGCTTCGCCACCCTGCACGGGCCCATGGTGGGGACCGAGACTTTCCTCAAGGACCCGCGCACCCAGGAGTCCCTGCGGGCCACGCTCTTCGACCCGGGGACGCAGCTGACCCTGGGCCTGGAGGACGCCAGGGCGCTGGTCCCGGGCCGGGCGCGCGGCATCACCTACGGCGGCTGTGTGAGCCTGCTCGCCGCCGACCTGGGCACCCCGCACGCCCGCGCCTCGGCCCGGGGCGGGCTGCTCGTCATCGAGGACACCACCGAGGACCCGTACAGCCTGGACCGCATCCTCACCCAGCTGCTGCGGGCCGGGGCGCTCGACGGGGTCGCCGGGGTGGCCTGCGGGTCCTGGGCGGGGTGCGGACCGTACGACCGGGTGCGGGCGGTGCTCGCGGACCGGCTGGGCGGGCTGGGCGTCCCGGTCGTGGAGGAGCTGGGCTTCGGCCACGGGCCCACCGGGCTCACGATCCCGCTCGGGGTCCCCGCTGTGCTCGACGCCCCGGCGGACGGCGGCCCGGCCACCCTCACCGTCGAGGTGCCCGCACTGCTCTGACCTGCCAGGACGGCCGCCCCCGTCACCCGGATGGCCGAACATCTCCGCCGGTGGGGACGGGGGCGGAGCCATGCTGGAGCCCCGGGGCGACGGCCGTACCAGGGCCGGGAAAGGGGCTGCTCATGAGCCCGAAGGACGTGTCGAGCAGCGGGAAGAGCGGCAGTGGGGCCTTCACCCCCGCCCGCATCCTGGTCCTCGTGATCGCGGTCCTGTCGATCGTGTTCATCGCCGAGAACACCAAGGACGTCGAGGTCCGCCTCATCGTCCCGCTGGTGACGGCTCCGCTCTACGTATGGCTGGTCGTGATGTTCGCGGCCGGCATGGCGTGCGGCGCGTACGTCTTCCGGCGACGGTCCAAGTAGGAGCGCGGACATCGGCCGTACGGGGCGGGCTCACCGAGCCCGCCCCGCACGGCCGTCCTAAGCTGGGGCGATGTCCGACACCCGCTGTCTCGCCGAGGGGCCGCGCACGGCGATCCGCCCCTTCACCCCCGGCGACGCCGACGAGTTCACCGCCCGGGCCCGGGAGAGCGCCGCCCTGCACCGGCCCTGGCTCTTCCCGCCCGCCACCCCCGATGCGTACGCCCGCTACGCCGGTGCCCTCATCGAGGACCCGACGCGGGCCGGATTCCTGGTGTGCGAGCGCGACGCGGCGGGCGGGGCCGGACCGATCGCCGGGTTCATCAACATCAACAACATCGTCGCCGGGGCCTTCCGCTGCGGCGCCCTCGGCTACGGCGCGTTCGCGCACGCGGCCGGGCGCGGCCTCATGGGCGAAGGACTGGAACTCGTCCTGGACCACGCCTTCGGGCCGCTCTCCCTGCACCGCCTGGAGGCCAACATCCAGCCGGACAACGCGGGGTCGACCGGGCTGGTGCGCCGGGCGGGCTTCCGGCTCGAAGGCTATTCGCCGGACTTCCTGTACATCGACGGCGCCTGGCGCGACCACGAACGCTGGGCGATCACCGCAGAGATGCGCCGCCCCGCCTGACACCGGCTACTTGACGAGGCTCCGTGCCGCGTCCGCGATGTGCGTGCGGGAGATCCCCGCCGCGTCGAGCAGTTCCGCCGTGGTGCCGGACCCGGGGAGGTTGCTCCCGGCGAGGTGGACGAAGCCCGGGTGGCTGCCGGACTCCGCCAGCGACGACAGCACCGCCTCGCCGATGCCGCCCTCGGGGTGGTGGTCCTCGACCACGACCAGGGCGCCGGTCTCCCGGGCCGCGCGAGCCAGCGCCTCGGCGTCGAGAGGCTTGACCGAGTAGAGGTCGATGACCCGGGCCCGGATGCCGTCCTCGGCCAGCAGCTCGGCGGCGGCCAGGCACTCGTGCAGCGTGACCCCCGCGCCGACCAGGGTGACCTGGTCCGCGTCGCCGTGCCGCAGCGTCTTCGAGCCGCCGACGGGGAACGTCTCCTCGCTCCCGTACAGCACCGGGTAGGCGCCGCGCGTGGTCCGCAGGTACGAGATCCCGTCGATGTCCGCCATGGCCGCGGTCAGAGCCGCCGCCGAGGTCGCGTCGCTCGGGTAGAACACGGTCGAACCGCGCACCGCGCGCATCATCGCCAGGTCCTCGACACCCATCTGCGAGGGACCGTCCGCCCCGATCTCCACCCCGCTGTGCGTACCGCAGAGCGCCATCGTGATGTCCGAGACGGCCGCCATGCGAATGAAGTCGTGCGCCCGGGTGAGGAACGCCGCGAAGGTGGTCGCGTACGGGCGGAAGCCGCGCACGGCCATGCCGACGGCCTCGGCGACCATCTGCTGCTCCGCGATGTACGTCTGGAAGAAGCGGTCCGGGTACGCCTTCTTGAAGTCCTCCGAGTGCGTGGAGTTCCCGACCTCGGCGTCCAGGGCGACGACCTCGGGCCGCGCACCGAGCGCCACCAGCGCCTTGCCGAAGGCGACCCGGGTCGCGACCTCGTCGCCCTTCTCGAAGCGCGGCAGCTCCACGGTGCCTCCGGCGCGCTTCGCGGCGGGCGCGGCCTTCGGCGGCCGGGGGCCCGTCACCCGCAGGTCGCGGACGCCGCCCAGCTCCTCGACCGCCCGCCCGGCCAGGTCCTCGGGCAGCGGCTTGCCGTGCCAGCCCTCCTTGTCGGCGACCTCGCCGACCCCGCGCCCCTTGACCGTCTTCGCGACGATCACCGTGGGGGCGCTGCCGTCCGCCGCCGTCCTCAGGGCCCGGTCGATCTCGGTCAGGTCGTGCCCGTCGACCACGAGGGCGCGGCAGCCGAACGCCTCGACGCGGCGCGCGTAGGTGCCGGTGTCCCATTCGAGCTCGGTGGGGCCGGACTGGCCGAGGCGGTTGACGTCGATGATCGCGGTGAAGTTGCCCAACTTGTGCTGGCCGGCCTTGTCCAGGGCCTCCCAGACGGACCCCTCGGCCATCTCGCTGTCCCCGCACAGCACCCACACCCGGTACGGCTGCTTCTCCAGGTCCCGCCCGGCGAGCGCGATGCCCACGCCGTACGCGATGCCCTGTCCCAGCGAGCCGGTCGCCACGTCCACCCAGGGCAGCTCGGGGGTGGGGTGGCCCTGCAGCCGGTGACCGAAGCGGCGGTACGTCGTCATCAGCTCCTCGTCGTCGATCGCGCCGGCCGCCTTGAACATGGCGTACAGGAGCGGCGAGGCGTGGCCCTTGGAGAAGACGAGGTGGTCACCGGCCGGGTTCTCCGGCGCGTCCCAGTCGTACCGCAGATGCCGGGTCATGAGGACCGCCATCAGATCGGCCGCCGACAGGCTGGACGTGGGGTGCCCGGACCCCGCCGAGGTGCTGGCCCGCACCGAATCCACCCGCAGCTGCTGGGCGAGCTCGAAGACCTGGGTCAGATCACTGTCGGGGCCGAGCGTGCTGGACTGTTCGCTGGTCATGGGCCGGACCTTTCGCGTGAGGGCGGGACGACGGAACGGGTTCCCGAATCCACGCGGTCCATCACCTTCCGGGGGCAGGTTGCCCCCATCGGGCGCGGCCCAGGGACTCACCGCCGCTTGTAGTTGATCTTCATCGTGTCCATGTCCGTCACCGTGGACCGCAGCTCGCCGTGGCCGTACCCCGCCTCGCGCAGCGCCGTCTGCGCCCGGTCCTCGGCGATGGCGCCGGCCATCTCCTCGCCGTCCTCGGCGTCCGAGACGACCACGTAGCGGAAGCTGAAGTGCTTGAGGACGCGGTCGTAGGTGAGCGAGCCCTCCTCGGTGAACTGCATCGCGGCGAGCCCGTGCTCCTCGACCTCGGCCAGCAGCCGCTCGCGCGCCGCGTCCGTCAGTTCCTGGAACGTGCCGCGCACGATCACCCGGTAGGTGTGCTGCGTACTCATCTGTCGTGCTGTCCCTCTCGCCCGCTGTGTCCGGTGTCCGCAGCGAGCGTACGGGTGTGGTGAGCGGGACGGAAACGGAATTCCGGGCGCCGAGACACCCCTTGTCGGGGCGGCGACCGGCGTGTTCCATGGTCATCGGGGGGCGCCCGGACCTGTGGCGGCCCGCGCGAGAAGCGAGGTTGCCTTGGCCACCACCGTACGACGTGCCGTTCTGACCCTGCCCGCGGCGGCGACCGGGCCGGAGAACCCGCTGCCCGCGCTGCGGCCGCTGGACGAGACGCATGTCATTGAGGCACGGGACCGGTCCGGGCTTCCGCGCGACATGGCCCGCCAACTCGGCCACGCCCCGCTGACCACCGTGCTGCCCGTACGCCTCCTCGACGGCTACGGGCGTGAGCGCGTCCGCACGGACCTCGACGCGATCGTCATCGAGAACGACCATCTGCGCGTCACCGTGCTCCCCGGCCTCGGCGGCCGCATCCACTCGCTCGTCCACAAGCCGGCCGGCCGCGACCTCGTCTACGCCAACCCGGTCCTCCAGCCCGCCGACTTCGCGCTCAACGGCGCCTGGTTCTCCGGCGGCATCGAGTGGAACATCGGCGCGACCGGGCACACCACGCTCTCCTGCGCCCCGTTGCACGCCGCGCTGGTCCCGGCTCCCGACGGCGGCGTAATGGTCCGGCTCTGGGAGTGGGAGCGGCTGCGCGACCTGCCCTTCCAGGTGGACCTGTGGCTCCCCGCCGACTCCGCGTTCCTGCACGTCGGCGTACGGATACGCAACCCGCACGAGCAGCCCGCACCGGTCTACTGGTGGTCCAACACCGCCGTCCCGGAGGACGCGCGCACCCGGGTGATCGCCCCGGCGGACGAGGCCTGGCACTTCGGCTACGAGCGCAGCCTGACCAAGGTCCCGGTCCCCGAGAGCGGCGGCACCGACCGCACCTACCCGCTGCGCAGCGAGTACCCCGCCGACTACTTCTACGAGGTGCCCGACGGCGCCCGCCGCTGGATCGCCGCCCTGGACGAGCAGGGCCACGGACTCGTCCAGACCTCCACCGATCTGCTCCGGGGCCGCAAGCTGTTCCTCTGGGGCAGCGGGTCCGGCGGGCGGCGCTGGCAGGAATGGCTCACCGAGCCCGGCACCGGCGGCTACGCGGAGATCCAGGCCGGACTGGCCCGCACCCAACTGGAGCACATACCGCTGGAACCGGGCGGCGAGTTCAGCTGGCTGGAGTCGTACGGGCCGCTCGCCGCCGACCCCTCCGCCGTGCACGGCGACGACTGGGCGGCGGCCCGCGCCGAGACCGAGCGGCGGCTCGCGGACGCCCTGCCGCGTGCCGACGTGGACGCGGCGTACACCGCCTGGCGCGCCCACGCCGACGCCGAACCGGGCGAACGGCTCGCCACCGGCTCCGGCTGGGGCGCCCTGGAGGTGCGCCGAGGCCGGTACGAGCTGCCCGGCACGCCGTTCACCGACGACATGCTGGGTGAGGAGCAGGCCCCCTGGCTCGGACTCCTGGACCAGGGCGCGTTCCCCGGTGCCGGAGGGGCGGTCCCCGGGCCCACCCTGGTCTCCCGGCATTGGCGGGACATGCTGGAGACGGCCCCCGCCGAACCGCTCACCGAATACCACCTCGGCATCGCGCAGTGGCACGCCGACGACCGCGCCCAGGCCGTCCGCAGCTGGGAACGCGGTCTGGCCACGGCCGCCTCCCGCTGGCCGCTGCTGCGCTGCCTGGCCGTCGCCGCCCTGGTGAGCGGCCAGCGCGAACTGGCCGCCGAGTACTACGCCGAGGCGTTCGACGGGCTGTGCGCGGAGCGCCGCGAGGGCGTCGCGTCGTGGACCGCGGCCGCCGACGCGCTGGGCCGGGAGGCGATCGACGCGCTGCTGTCGGCGGGGCGCGCCGAGGCCGCCCGCACGGTGTGGGAGGGGCTGCCCCCGGAGGCCCGGGCACGCGGCCGGTTCCGGCTGCTGGAAGCCCAGCTGCTGCTCGCGGAGGGCCGCCCCGACGCCGCGAAGGCCGTGTTCGACGCGGGCTTCGAAGTGGCCGACCTGCGCGAGGGCGCCGAGATCCTCGAGGAGGTGTGGCAGCGGCTCATGGACGAACCGCTGCCCGACGCGTACGACTACCGGATGCGCCCGCGCGCCTGAGCAGGAGAAGCACCACATGATCATCTGGATCAACGGGGCCTTCGGCAGCGGCAAGACCACCCTGGTCACCGAACTCCACCGCAGACTCCCGGACGCCCTCGTCTTCGACCCGGAGTACGTCGGCTTCCTGCTGCGCGAGATCGTGGAGGTGCCGGGCGGCGACTTCCAGAACATCCCGCTGTGGCGCAAGCAGGTGGCGTCGCTGGCCCAGGGGCTGGTCGAGGAGTACGGCCGGCCGGTCCTGGCGCCGATGACCGTGGTCCGCAGGCAGTACGCCGACGAGGTCTTCGGGGCCCTGGAGAAGGCGGGCGTCCCGGTCCACCACTTCTTCCTCGACGTCTCCGCCCCGGTCCTCGAACGGCGGCTGCACGACCGGGTGCTGATGCCCGACGACCCGGAGCGCGACGAGGCGGCGCGACGCTGGGGGAAGTCGCGGATCGCCGAGTGCGTGGCGGCGGTGGGCAGCCTGCGCGAGGACACCGTGGTGCTGGACGGCGAGCTGCCGACCGACGAGCTGGCCCGCCTGGTGCTGGAGCGGACCGGTCTCCGTTAGACCGGCACGTTGCGGTCGACGTATTCGAAGACCGAGCCGTCCGGGTGCACCGCGATGAGGTTGCGCCCGGCCGGGGTCGGCACCGGGCCCGCGATGACGCGCGCGCCGACCCGGGTCAGGGATTCGTGGGCCTCGTCCACGTCCTTCACGGCGATGGTCGCGGTGACCTTGCGCAGGATCTCCAGCTCCGATTCGGGACCGCTCATCAGCAGGAAGCAGCTGATCGCGGCGACGGACACCCCGCCGCGCTCGAAGCGGAGGGCCCGAGCGCCGGTCAGCCGCTCGTAGAAGGCCACCGCGGCCTCCAGGTCGGCGACGCAGATACGCAGCGTGGTTCCCAGGATCTCCATGGCGGCAAGGTTAGTTGGCCACCCGCCGCCATGTGATCCTTTCGGCCCCGGCCGCGCTCAGACGCGGCAGAGCACCTCGCCGTGCGGGACCATGAACCAGCCGTCGTCCTGCGCGCCCCACGTACGCCACGCCCCGGCGATCTCCGCCAGCTCCTCCGCCGTGGCGTGCCCGCCGTCCACCGCCAGCTTCGCGTAGGCCGAGCCGACGGTGCGGTCGGCCCACAGCCCGCTCCACCAGGCCCGGTTCTCCGGCGTGGCGTAACACCACGAGCCCGCCGTGGGCGTGATGTCGGTGAACCCGGCCCGCTGCGCCCAGGACAGCAGCCGGCGTCCGGCGTCCGGCTCGCCGCCGTTGGCCCGGGCCACCCGGCCGTACAGGTCCGCCCAGCGGTCCATGCCCGGCGACTCGGGATACCAGGTCATCGCCGCGTAGTCGCTGTCGCGCGCCGCCACGACGCCCCCGGGGCGGCACACCCGGCGCATCTCGCGCAGTGCCTGCACCGGGTCGCCGACGTGCTGGAGGACCTGATGGGCGTGGACCACGTCGAAGGAGTCGTCGGGGTAGTCCAGGGCATGGACGTTCGCGACGGCGAACTCCACGTTGTCCACGCCGCGTTCGGCGGCGACCGCGGCGGCCTGGGCCAGGATCTCGTCGGTGGTGTCGACGGCGGTCACCCGGCCCGGGGCGACCAGCGTGGCCAGGTCCGCGGTGATGGTGCCGGGGCCGCAGCCGACGTCCAGCACGTCCAGGCCCGGGCGCAGTTCGCCGACGAGGTAGGCGGCGGAGTTGGCGGCGGTGCGCCACCGGTGCGAGCGCAGCACCGACTCGTGGTGGCCGTGGGTGTAGACGGCGGTCTCCTTCGGCATGGCCGTGCATCCTCTCTCGAAACGCGAACCGCGAAAGCGCTGATCGGTAGGACCACCGTAGAGCCTGACGCCGAATAATGAGATACGTATCTTGCTATGTGGACATGGGGCGAGTGTGCGAAAGGGGCGGCCGACTCCTCGTCGACCGCCCCTCTTCGGTCCCCGGACCCGGGCCCCTACGCCGGCCTCGGGCAGTACACCGTCAGGGCCTCCGGCAGCTTGTCGACCACCAACTCCGTCTCGCTGTGGGCCACTTCACCGTCGTACGCGTACGGCGTCCCCGGCTTCAGGCCGGAGATCCGCACCCGTCGACGGCGGACCGCCGCGTGCATCGGGGAGCGGGTCAGCGGCCCCGCGACCGCCGCCGCGAGCAGCCTCAGGCCGGGCGTCCGTCCGCCGTGCACCACGCGGACGTCCAGCAGCCCGTCCGCGAGGTTGTGCCGCCGGCCCGGCGCCGGGCCCACCCGCTGGAACAGGCCGTTCCCGACGAACAACAGCCACAACGGGCGGCACCGGCCCTCGAGTTCGGCCTCCAGGGGGCGTTCGCCGCGCAGGACGTGCAGGGCGGCGAGCACTCCCGCCGGCCAGCCGCCGATCCGGGGCGACCAGCGCTCCCGCATCCGTACCAGCTCCGGATACACGCCCAGGCTGAAGGCGTTCAGGAAGTAGCCGTCGGCGCCGTCCGGCCCCGGCCGGAACCGGCCCAGGTCCGCCCGCACCGCGCTCCCGGCGACGAGTGCGGAGCAGGCGTCGGCGACGGTCTCGATGCCCAGGTCGTACGCGAAGTGGTTGAGGGTCCCGCCCGGGAACACCGCGAGCGGCACCTGGTGCTCCACCGCCACGGACGCCGCCAGGTTGACCGTGCCGTCGCCGCCGCACACCCCCAGCGCCGTGCAGCGGCCGGCCGCCTGCGCCAGCTCCGAGGCGAGCCGGCCGGGCGCGCACTCCACGATCTCCGCCTCCGGCAGCGCGTTCCGGATCAGCGAGGCCGTCGCGGTCGCCGACCCCGACTCCTCGTTGGCCACCACCACGAGCCCCCGGCCCTCGGGCAGGGCGGGCGCGTCGGCCGGCGGTCTGCCCGGCGCGGGCAGCTGCCCCCTCGTCGGTATCACCCCCCGCAGGGCGAACGCCGCCCCCACACCGAGCACCGCCCCGGCCAGCACATCGCTCGGATAGTGCACCCCGGTGTACACGCGGGACGCCGCCACCGACAGCGCGACGGGCGCCACGACCGCCCCCCAGCCCCGCGACTCCAGGGCGACCCCGGTGGCGAACGCGGCGGCCGACGCGGCATGCCCGGACGGGAACGACGTGGTCACCGGCTGCCGCTTCAGCTGCCGTATCACGGGCACGGCGTCCAGGATCGGCCGCTCCCGGCGGACCGCCCCCTTGCCCACCGTGTTGATCGCGGCCGAGGCCACCGCGAGCGAGGCGATGCCCCGCAGCGCGGCCCGCCGGGCCCGGGCGCTGCCCCCGAAGGCCGCCATGCCGGCCGCGGCGCCGAACCACAGGAGCCCGTGATTGGCGCTGCGGCTCAGACGGGGCAGCACCGGGCCCGCGGCCGGCCAGTGCCGCCGGGCCAGATTCTGGAACACGGCGAGATCGCGCCGGTGGAACCGGTCGCGCAGCCCGGCGATCCGGGACGGGACGGAAGCATTGCTCGCTGACGACATGCGACAGCGGATACCCCGCATCGCCGCACCGAACCAGCGGCCACGCCGAAGGTAGCCTGAGGTTCGTCACACCGGTCGCGGGCCGGGAACCGAACAAGGGGGAATGCGGGGCCATGGGGCGACTCGTGCCGGCGGTGACCAGGGCGTTCGACGTCCTCGAACTCTTCCTCCACGGCGACGGCACGCTCTCCGCCCCCGAGGTGACCCGCAAGCTCCAGCTGCCCCGCACCACCGTCCACGAGCTGCTCACCACACTCGCCGCCCGGTCCTACCTGGTCACCGACCCCGAGCGGCCCGGACGCTACCGGCTGGGCGTGCGCACCTACCAGCTCGGCAGCCGGTACGCCGAACAGCTCGACCTCGCCGCAGAGGGCCGCCAGGTCGCCCGGCGCCTCGCCGAGCGGTGCGGCGAGTCCGTGCACGTGGCGATCCTGGACGGCACCGACGCCGTCTGCGTGGCCCAGGCCGACTCCACCCACGCCGTCCGCACGGTGTCGGCGGCCGGCCACCGACTGCCCGCCCACTGCACGTCGGCCGGGAAGATGCTCCTCGCCTCGCTGCCCGCACAGGAGCTCGACGCCCGGCTCGACGGCCTCGAACGGGCCGCCCTGACCCCGCACACCCTCACCGGCGAGCGCGAGCTGCGGGCCGCGCTCGACGCCGTACGCGAGCGCGGTGTCGCGACGGAGCACCAGGAGTCCGACCCCGGCGTCAGCTGTGTCGCCGCACCCGTGCACGACCGGTCGGGGCGGGTCGTGGCGGCCCTCTCCGTATCGGTCCCGATGATCCGCTGGACCGAGGAGCGCGAGCGGGAACTCGCCGCCCTCGCCGTCGAGGCCGCCGACGAGCTCTCGGGCAGCCTCGGACACGACCGGAGCACGGTGTGAGGCCGGTCAGGGCAGGCGCCCCGCCCCGTTCCCTCGTATAAAGGGACCCGAGGGGCGGGCGGCTAAGGAGGCCCGATGAGCCGGGAGCGGACCGGGCGGCACGAGCACGGCACGGAGACGGTCCGGGAGGACCGCGGCCCCGTACGGTACGGGCCGCCGGCCCCCTGGCCGGGACTGCCCGTCCTGCCGGAGCTGGCCGAGGTGCTGGCCTCCGCCGCCGGTCGCGCCGCCCCCGAACCCGCCGGCGGATCGCCCGCCCTGCGCGAGGCCGCCTGCGCCTACTGGGCCCGGCGCGGCCTGCACGGCGGCCCCGAGCGCGTCGCCGCCGCCCCCGGCACCGCGCCCCTGCTGCTCGCCCTGATCGCCGCGCACGGCGGCGACGTGCTGCTGCCGCGCCCCTGCCCCGCCTCCTGGATTCCGCAGGCCAGGCTGCTCGGCCGCCCCGCGTACCAGGTGCCCACGCCCGCCGAGTGCGGCGGTGTGCCCGACCCGTACGCCCTCCTCGAAACCGTGCGGCGGGTACGCGCCGAGGGCGGCCGGCCCAGACTGCTGCTGCTCTCGATGGCCGACGACCCCACCGCCACGGTCGCCCCGCCGGAACTCGTGCGCGAGGCGTGCGAGGCCGCCGTGGCCGAGGGGCTGCACATCGTCAGCGACGAGACCTGGCGCGACACCCTGCACCGCCCGCACGACACGGTCCTGGTCAGCCCGGCCGAGATGTGCCCCGACGACGTCACGGTGGTCTCCGGCCTGTACGGGGCGCTGACCCCGGCCGCCTGGCCGGTCGCCGTCGCGCGTTTCCCGGACACCGCGCGCTCCGCCGCCCGCCACGCCCGGACGCTCGACGTCCTCACCGCGCTCGGCGCCTCGGTCGCCGGACCGGTCGCGGCGGCCGCCGCCCACGCGCTGCGCGAACCCGACGCCGTCACCGAGCGGGCCCGGCGCTCCGCGGCCCTGCACGCCCGGCTCGCCACCGGGGCGCACCGCGCCGTCCTCGGCTGGGGCGCCCTCGCCCGGCCCCCGCAGGCCGGCCGCCACCTCTACGCAGACCTCGGCCCGCTCCGCTCCCGGCTCGCCGCCAGGGGCGTCACCGACTCCCTCGAACTGGAGGAGTTCCTGTCCGCCCGGCTCGGCACCCCCGCCCCCGGCGGCCACCGCTTCGGCGACGAACTCGGCGCGCTCCGGGTCCGGCTGGGCACCGGCTCGCTCCTCGGCACGGACCCGGAGCGTCAGACAGAGGCGCTCACCGCCCCGGACCCGCTCGAATTGCCGCACATCGCGGCAGCGCTGAGCATTTTCCGAGCAGCCCTCGACACACCGCGCTGACCCCGCGCCGGCGCACTCCTGGACGGGAGCCCCGATGACGGACCGGACCGAGATCCCCGTCGCACCACCTGTGGTCTGCGGCGACGTCGTCACCCCGCGCCCACTCGGCGAGGTGCGCGCCTGGCCCCGGAGCTTCGCGGACCGGCTCACCGCCCCGCTCCCCGGCGTCCGCAGCATGCCCCGGCTGGCCCGCGAGCACGCCCTCCGGCCCAACGCGGAGGGCCTGCGCCACATCCACCGCCTGCCGTACGCCCCCGAGCCGCTGCCGGCCGTCCCGGCGGGCGCCGCGTGCGTCACCTGGGCCGGGCACGCCAGCTGGATCATCCGCACCGGCGGCCTCACCGTCCTCGCCGACCCCGTCTGGTCCCGCCGCATCCTCGGCACCCCGGCCCGGATCACGCCCGTCGGGGTCCGCTGGGAGGATCTGCCGCCCGTCGACGCGGTCGTCATCAGCCACAACCACTACGACCACCTGGACGCCCCCACCCTGCGCCGGCTGCCCCGGGACACCCCGCTGTTCGTCCCCGCCGGACTCGGCCAGTGGTGCCGCCGCCGGGGCTTCGGCACGGTCACCGAACTCGACTGGTGGGAATCCGCCGAGCTGGACGGCGTCCGTTTCGACTTCGTGCCCGCCCACCACTGGTCGCGGCGCACCCTCACCGACACCTGCCGCTCGCTGTGGGGCGGCTGGGTCATCCAGGACACCACCCGCGCGGGCGACGGCGGCGCCCGGATCTACTTCGCCGGCGACACCGGGTACGGCCACTGGTTCACCGAGATCGGCCGCCGCCACCCCGGCATCGACCTCGCCCTGCTGCCGATCGGCGCGTACGAGCCCCGCTGGTGGCTCGGCGACGTCCACACCGACCCGGAGGAGGCGGTGCAGGCGTACGAAGACCTCGGCGCCCAAGCGATGGCGCCCATGCACTGGGCGACCTTCCTGCTCTCCGCCGAACCGGTCCTCGAACCGCTCACCCGGCTGCGCACCGCCTGGCAGCGCGCCGGACACCCCCGCGACCGGCTCTGGGACCTGCCCATCGGCGGCTCCCGCCTGCTGGCGCCCCGGCCGGACGGCGTCACCGAGCCCACCACGTCCGCGTCCGGCGCCACACCGCGGGCGCCCCGCTGATCAGCAGCGTCAGGCCCACCGCCGCGACCACCCCCTGCCACGGCTCCGGGAACAGCGAACCGCCCAGGATGCCGATCAGCTGGTACGTCGCCGCCCACGCCAGACACGCCGGTATGTCGCCCCGGGCGAACCGCCGCAGCTCCATCCGGCCCAGCAGGCATGCCAGCATCACCGGAATCCGCCCGGCCGGCACCAGCCGGGACAGCACCAGGACCGCCGCACCGTGCTCGTCCAGCTTCCGCTGAGCCTGCTCAAGCCGCTCCGGCGCCGCCCGGTCCCGGATCGCCCGCAGCCACCGCGACCCGTTCTTCGACCGCACCCCGCGCTGTCCCAGCCAGTACAGGCAGATGTCCCCGAGGAACGCCGCCGACGACGCCACCGCGAACACCACCAGCAGCGCGAACGGCGACGACTGGTGAAACGCCACCACGGCCGCCGAACTCACCAGCGCGCCCGTCGGCACCACCGGCACCAGCGCCCCCAGCGCCACCAGCAGGAACAACGACGGATAGCCGACCGCCTGCTGGGTCGACTCGGCGGGCAGCTGCGCCGTCTGGCGCAGGAACTCGATCACGCGCGGCCCTCCGGCCGCACCCGCTCGCCGTGCGCCAGCCGGTGCACGACGACCTCCGGCGCCACCATCGCCGCCTTCCGCACGAACTCCTCGCCCGGCGCGTGGAACTCGTGCGGCCGGACCCCGTCCATCCCGATCGGCCAGTACGTGCCGTAGTGCACCGGCACCGCCGCGCGCGGACGCAGCCGGGTCAGCGCCTGGGCCGCGCGCCCCGCGTCCAGGTGCCCGTGGCCCAGATACGGGCCCCAGCCGCCGACCGGCAGCAGCGCCACGTCCACCGGGCCGACCGCCCGCGCCATGTCGTCGAAGAGCCCGGTGTCCCCGGCGAAATACGTACGAGCGGCGCCCTCCACCACGTAACCGAGCGCGGGGGAGCGGTGCGGGCCCAGCGGCAGACGACGGCCGTCGTGCAGCGCCGGGACGGCCCGGACCCGGACCCCGCCCACGCGCACCTCGTCGCCCGCGACCACCTCGGTGATCCGCAGCCCGCGCGCCCGGCGCAGCAGCCGCAGCCCCGGCACCGACCGCACCGAACCGCGCGGCACCACCACCCGCGCCCCCGGCGCGACGCGCGCCAGCGACGGAAGATGCAGATGGTCGGAGTGCAGATGCGAGATGAGGACCACATCGGCCACGGCCGCGTCCGGACCGGGCAGCTCGCCCCGGCGCCGCCGCAGATGCGCGAAGCGCCGTACGAACAGGGGGTCGGTCAGGAGGCGGACACCGGAGTCCTCGATCGTGCACGTGGCATGACCCCACCAGGTGATCTCCACCGGCACGCGCCGCCTCCTCCTGCTCACCGGAGCCCTCGGCCCCCACCACACCTGCCCCGACGAGCCTACGGCCAGTCACGCCCGGGCGGTCGGCGCACCCCGGCGCACCCGTTGATCACCGGTCCGGGCCCGTGCGCCCGTGCGCCCCCTCGCCGCCCCGGAACGCTCCCTCGGCCCGCTCGTACCGGCGCATAGGGTCGGGGAACGACGAGCAGGGGGAAGACGGGACATGGGGGACGTACGCGTGGCGGCCATCGCCAGCCTGACGCCGCTGGAGGAGCTGGACAGCGATCCGTTCCTCGTGGACACCCGGGGCCAGCACGCCATGTGCGCCCGCTGGGCCGCCGACCAGGGCTACGTCGTCACGCGCCAGCTGCGGCTCTACGGGCTGCGCCCCGACCACCCCGCGCTCTGGGACGGCATCGACAGCGGCGAGGTCGAGCTCTTCGTCGCCCCCTGCGAACGGGTCCTCGCCCGCGCCCTGGCCTCGGTGCCCGAATTCACCGCGGAGTGCGAGCGGCGCGGCGTACGCCTGGAGATCGCCGGGCTCGCCGAGCCGTCCTACACCGCGGACGGCAAGGCCGGAGTGCACCGCCGCCTCTCCATGCCGACCGCCGGGTACGACGGCTGCTGACCGGCCGCAAGGCCCCGGGACCCGCTGTGAAAGGCTGGGAAAGGGCCCGGAACGGCAGGGCCCGGACGTGAGGTGAAGACGGCGTGGGCGACAGGCGATGGCGGCGAGCCGGCAGCGCCCTGATGCGCGTGATCGCGGTCTGGGCCGTCTCGACGCTCACCATGCTCGCGCTCGCGGGCATCCTCCCCGACTTCCGGCTCCAGTCGCACGACGGCGACAGCATCACCAAGACCGCCTTCACCGCGGCCTGGGGCGCGGGCGCCTTCGGACTGCTCTCCGCGCTGGTCTGGCCCGTGCTGGTACGGGCCCTGCTCATCGTCCCGGCCCTCGTCCTGGGCGCGCTCGTCTTCTTCCTCAACGGCTCCCTGCTGCTGATCGCGCTGCGGCTCATCCCGGACGGCCGGGGCGCCGCGGCCCCGGAGACCGCCGTCGCCGTCGCGGCCGTGATGTCCGCCGTCGCCTCGGCGACCTCCACCGCCCTGGCCGTGCGCGACGACAACGCCTACCGCCGCCGCCTCTCCCGCCTGGCCGACCGGCGCCGCCGGCGCACCGGCACGGGCGACGCGCGCGGCGGCCCGCCCGGCACCGTCTTCATCCAGCTCGACGGCGTCGGCCACGACGCCCTCCTCGCGGCGGCCGCCGGGGGCGTCATGCCGACCGTCGCCCACTGGCTGGCCGGCGGGCACCGGCTCATGCCCTGGCGCACCGACTGGTCCAGCCAGACCGGCGCCAGCCAGCTCGGCATCCTGCACGGCAGCAACCACGACGTGCCCGCCTTCCGCTGGTACGAGAAGGAGACCGGCCTCGTCATGGTCTCCAGCAAGCCCGCGAGCGCCCTGGAACTCCAGCGCCGCGCCGTCGCCCGCACCCGGGACGGCGGACTGCTCACCCTCGACGGCGCCAGCCGGGGCAACCTCTTCAGCGGCGGCGCCGCCCAGCTCGCGCTCGTCCTGTCGATGGCCGCCCGGCGCGGCAAGGGCCGACGCTCCCGGGCCGGGTACTTCGCCTACTTCTCCGACCCGGCCAACGCCGTCCGCACCGCCGGCTCCTTCGCCGCGGAGGTCTGCCGGGAGATCGCCCAGTCGACCCGCTCCCGCCTCCGCAAGGAGACGCCCCGCATCAAGCGCGGCGGCCTGTACCCCTTCATCCGCGCCTTCGCCACCGTCGTCGAACGCGATGTGGTGGTCGCCGCCGTCATCGGCGACATGTTCGCCGGCCGGACCGCGGTCTACGCCGACCTCGTCGCGTACGACGAAGTGGCGCACCACTCCGGACCGCGCAGCCGCGACGCGGAGAAGGTGCTCGCCCGCCTCGACCGGGCGCTCGCCCTGATCGCCAAGGTCGCCGAGCAGGCGCCCCGCACCTACCGGATCGTGCTCCTGTCCGACCACGGCCAGAGCCCGGGGAACACCTTCGCCGGGGCGTACGGGCTGACGCTCAAGGACCTCGTCCGGGCCGGCAGCGGCCTGCCCGTGCCCCGGCGCGCACAGCGCACCCGCAGCGCCTCCGAAGCACGCGACGCGGTCCGCATCGCCCTGCACCGGCCGGTCGCCGAGGGACAGGAGGAGCGCGTCGCGAAACCCTCCGACCCGATAGTCCTCGCCTCCGGCAATCTGGGCCTGATCTCCTTCCCGGACATCGAGGGCCGCGCCTCCCAGGAACAGCTGGAGCGCCGCCACCCCGCGCTGCTCTCCACCCTCGCGAACCACCCGGGCATCGGCTTCCTGCTCGTCCGCAGCGAGCGCCACGGCTCGGTGGTGCTGGCCCGCGACGGGGTCCGGGTGCCCGTCGCGGAACTGGCCGACGGAGAGGGGCCGCTCGCCGCCTACGGCCCCGGCGCCGCGGACGCGATCCGGCGGACGGACACCTTCCCGCACGTCGCCGACGTGATGGTCAACTCCATGTACGACCCCGGCACCGGCACCGTGCACGCCTTCGAGGAGCAGATCGGCTCGCACGGCGGCCTGGGCGGCGAGCAGTCCCGGCCGTTCCTGCTGTGGCCGCGCGAGCTGACGGACCCGCTGGACGCCGTCACCGGCGAGGACGGGGAACGCCCGGACGAACTCGTCGGGGCCGAGGCCGTGCACCGGGTTCTGAGACGCTGGCTCCAGGAGGCGTCCGGGCCCCAGGTGCCGCTGACCGAGGACGAGCGGCCCGGCCGCGCCTGATCAGGCCGACTGCCGCCGTACGAGCGTCGGATGGAAGATCACCGAAGGCGGCGGGTCCGCCGGCTTGCCGATCTGCCTGAGCAGCAGCCGGGCCATCTCCGCCGACATCTCCTCCACCGGCTGCCGGACCGTCGTCAGCGGCGGATCACAGGCCAGCGCCGCACTGCTGTCGTCGAAGCCCACGAGCGCGACGTCGTCCGGGACCTCCTTCCCGGCCCGCAGCAGCACCGGCACGGCCCCGAGCGCCATCAGGTCCGACGCGATGAACACCGCGTCCAGATCCGGACGCTCCGCCAGCAGCCGCCGCATCGCCGCCGCGCCCCCGGCATGGGTGAAGTCGCCCTCGGCGGTCACCACATCCCGGATGCCGTGCGCCGCCAGCGCGTCCAGGAACCCGGAGAGCCGCGCCTGGCCGGCCGGCATGTCCTGCGGGCCCGACACCGTGCCGATGCGGCGGCGGCCCAGCGCGGCGAGGTGGTCGGCGGCCAGCCGCGCCCCGGCCCGCTGGTCCGCCTCCACATAGGTGAGCGGGGTCGGCCGGTGCGGCTGACCGGCGAGCACGGCCGGCAGCCGGGTCCCGTGCAGCAGCCCCGGCAGTGGGTCCTCCGCGTGCGACGAGATCAGCACCACCCCGTCCACGTGCCCGTGGCGCAGGTACGAAACGAGCTGGTCGCGCGACTCCTGGTCGTCGGCCAGCATCAGGACCAGCTGGATGCCCGCCGGGCGCAGCACCTCCAGGAGACCGGTCACCACCCGCCCGAAGTACGGATCGGAGAACATCCGGCCGACGAACGGCTCGGGCACGGTGCGCCGTTCCCGCTCCGAGACGACCAGCGCGATCGAGTCGGTCCGCCGGGTCACCAGCGACCGGGCCGCGCGGTTGGGGACGTAACCGGTGGCGTCCACCGCCGCCTCCACCGTCCGCCGCAGCGCCGGGTCCACCGTGGTCGCCCCGTTGATCACCCGGGACACCGTCGCCCGTGACACCCCGGCCACTCCGGCGACGTCCTCCAAGGTCACGGGACGGGCGGGCGGCGGGACGTCGGCAGGCATGCAGTCTTTATACCGGGTGGTACGACCGGCGGGGCAACAGCCCGGGCTGCCTTGGGACGACGTTGACCCGGCCGTCAGCCGGGAGCGCCGGACGGGACGGGCAGCCGGGCGATCTCGGCCCGGCGGGCGGCGACCAGGGCGGCCGCGAGCCGCTTGGCGTCCGGCCGGGTGCCGGCCCCGGTCTCGGAGCGCGACACCTGGGCGGTCCGGCGCAGATGGCCGCCGATCCGGTCCACCAGGAACCGTTCGAAGGCCGCGCCCTTCAGCGTGCGGGCCCGCGCCAGGTCATCGGCCGTCACCATGCCCGGCATGTGGTGGCCCTCGTGCACATTGGTGTCCGGAAGCCCCATCCGGGCCAGCAGCGGCCGCAGCCGGGCCAGTTCGCCGTTCTGCGAGGTGCGGAGTTCCGCCGCCCAGCGCCGCACCGAGGCGTCGTCGGCACGGTCGGCGGCGAGCGAGAGGAGCGCCACGGCCGACTCGTTCATCGGGGTCATCAGCTGCGCCCACGCGGCGTCCGTCGGATCGGCGGGGGCGCCGGTGGCGGACGGGGCGGGCGGGGGAGTGGTTCCCGTGTCGGCCGCGGGGGTCCCGCAGCCGGCCAGGAGGAGGAGCAGGGTGAGCGTCGCCGCGCGGCGGACCGCCTTCATCGCGGGCTCCCTCGGGGAGGGCCCGTCCGGGGCGGCGGCCCCGGACGGGCGGGTGGGGACGGGGGGTGTCTCAGGGGGTGCCGTCGGCCCCGCACTTGATGATGGCGTTGATGCAGTCGCGTACGCGCTGCGCCATCGCGGCCTCGGGCCACACGTTGAAGAAGTCGCCGTGCATCGTGTAGCCGGGACCGGACGCCAGACGGAACCGGGACGGGTCACCGTTGACCGGATACCGCAGCACCTGGCGGAGCTTGGGCACCGGCACCGGGTGGGTGGCCGGGCACTCGCCGTTGACCGGGTACGACATGTGGCTCTTGTGGTCGGGCGAGTCGAGGTCCTTGCCGTTCCAGCACTGCGGGAAGTCGAGGTACGACTCCAGCATCGCGTCGGACGGGCAGTTGACGAAGTCGTGCGACGGGTTGACCTCGCCGTGGTGCAGACAGGACCAGCGCGAGATCGTGTTGTCGTTTGGGCCGGACGCCTTGGCGTTGCCCGCGACGATCCTCAGGCCCCGGGGGAAGGGCTTGATCTGCCGGATGACGTCGTCCCGGACACCCTCGCCCAGGTAGTAGAACGTGGTGCCGGTGGGCTCCACCTCCTTGTCCCCGTCGTACAGGGTCGGCACCCAGTACGACGAGAGGTCGATGTCGGGTGAGCAGGTGCTCCTGGCCTTTTCCAGCGAGGCCAGATCGGAGTGGCCGTTCGTGGAGTCGTTGCCGAAGAAGCTGTGCATGTGCGAGGCGCCGGGCAGGCCCGGGAAGACGATCGGGTCGTCGGGTGCCCGGTGGGTGTACGGGCACTCGGCGAGGAATTCGGCCACCCGGACCACGTCGGCCGCGGCCTCGGCGGTGGGGGCGGAAGGCCCGGCGGACGCGCTGCCGGTGGTGGCCTGAAGGAGGGTCAGGGCGAGCGCGGCGGCGGCGAGCGCCGCCGTGCGGTGGCGCCGGGGCGGTGGCGTCCCGCGGTGGCTGTCGCCGCCGCGTCGTTGGCGGAAGAAGAGCACGGCACTCCTGTTCGGGGAAGTGGTGGGGGGATGTGCCCTGATCATGGGCGGTCTGATCAGGTGAGAGAGCGCTCTCTGCCCAGGGAACGTAGGAGCGTGTTCAAGGCATGTCAATACGGCTGACGAACCTTCGATTTCGCCGCATAGAGGGGCCGTTGGGGGTGTGAACCACAGGAGAGCGCTCTCTCGCGCGTTTCTTGGTCGAAACCTCGTGCCGCCGATGGGGGAGAGCGCTCTCCGGGCTGGCTCGGCCAGGGCGTTGTCAGTGGTGGGCGGCAGGATGGAGGACATGACGAACTCAGCAGTCGTGCTCGCCGACCATGCCTCCTACGCCGCCGCCGTCGAGGAGGCCGCACAGGCCGCCGCCGCGTACTACGCCACGGGCGAGAGCACGCTCGACGACGACGCCTACGACCGCCTGGCGCGCGGCATCGCCGCGTACGAGGAGGAGCACCCGCAGGAGGTGCTGGCCGCCTCACCGACCGGCAAGGTGGCGGGCGGCGCGGCCGTCGGCGACGTGCCGCACACGGTGCCGATGCTCTCCCTCGACAACGTCTTCTCGGCCGAGCAGTTCGCCACCTGGACCGCCTCGCTGGAGCGCCGGATCGGACGGCCCGTCACCGCGTGGAGCGTCGAGCCGAAGCTCGACGGACTCGCGGTCGCCGCGCGGTATCGCGAGGGCCGTCTGGAACGGCTGATCACCCGGGGCGACGGGACCGCCGGTGAGGACGTCTCCCACGCCATCGGGACCGTCGTCGGGCTCCCCGCCCGGCTCGCGGAGCCGGTCACGATCGAGATACGCGGCGAAATCCTGATGACCACCGAGCAGTTCGAGCAGGCCAACACGGTCCGCACCGAGCACGGCGGCGCCCCCTTCGCCAACGCGCGCAACGGCGCGGCGGGCACCCTGCGCGCCAAGGACCGGGCGTACACGGTGGAGATGACGTTCTTTGCCTATGGGGCCCTGGCGCTGCCCGAATCCGGTGACGCGGGCGCCGAGCTGGCCGAGCTGCCGCACAGCCGGGTGCTCGCCCGGGTCGCGGAGCTCGGCGTGCACACCGCCGCGGACACGGAGGCCGCGCCGCGCACGGCCGCCACCGTCGAGGAGGTCCAGGCCCGGATCGAGGAAGTCGCCGCGCTGCGGGCCGCGTTGCCGTTCGGCATCGACGGCATCGTCATCAAGGCGGACCTGGCCGCCGACCGGCACGACGCCGGTTCCGGCACCCGGGCCCCGCGCTGGGCCATCGCCTACAAGCTGCCCGCCGTCGAGAAGGTCACCCGCCTCCTCGGCGTCGAGTGGAACGTGGGCCGCACCGGCATCATCGCGCCGCGCGCCGTGCTGGAGCCCGTCGAGATCGACGGATCGACGGTCGGTTACGCCACGTTGCACAACCCGGCCGACATCACCCGCCGGGACCTGCGCATCGGCGACCACGTGATGGTCTACAAGGCGGGCGACATCATCCCCCGCATCGAGGCGCCCGTCGCGCATCTGCGCACCGGCGAGGAACAGCCCATCGCCTTCCCCGAGTCATGCCCCCAGTGCGGTTCGGAGATCGACAGCAGCGAGCAGCGCTGGCGCTGTGTGCGGGGGCGGGACTGCCGGATCGTCGCCTCCGTCTCGTACGCCGCCGGGCGCGACCAGCTCGACATCGAAGGGCTCGGCACGACCCGGGTCGTCCAGCTCGTCGACGCCGGCCTCGTCACGGACTTCGCCGACCTGTTCATGCTGGAGCGCGAACAGCTGCTCACGCTGGAACGGATGGGGGAGACCAGCACCGACAATCTGCTGGCCGCGATCGACGCGGCGCGCTCGCAGCCGCTCTCCCGGGTCTTCTGCGCCCTCGGTGTGCGCGGCACCGGGCGCTCCATGTCCCGCCGGATCGCCCGCTACTTCGCGGAGATGGACCGCATCAGGGCCGCCGACGAGCAGGAGTTGCAGCGGGTCGACGGCATCGGCAAGGAGAAGGCGGCCGGTGTGGTCGCGGAGCTGGCCGAGCTCGCCCCGCTCATCGACAAGCTGGTCGCCGCCGGGGTGAACATGACCGAACCGGGCGCGACCCCGCCCCCCGCACCGGGCGAGGAGGCCGACGGGGAGACGGCCGCCGGTGCCGAGGGCGCCCCGCTGGCCGGGATGACCGTGGTGGTCACCGGAGCCATGACGGGCGCGTTGGAGAAGCTGTCGCGCAACCAGATGAACGAGCTGGTCGAGCGCGCCGGAGGCAAGTCCTCCTCCAGCGTCTCCAAGCGCACGACGCTGCTCGTGGCCGGTGAGAAGGCGGGCTCCAAGCGGTCCAAGGCGGAGGACCTGGGGGTGCGGATCGCGACGCCGGAGGAGTTCGCGGAGCTGATAGCGGAGTTCCTGCCGGCCGACGCGTGACGCGCGTGACCGCGCGGGGGTGAGCACGTGGCGCGTGCGGGCGGCCCGGGAGGGGGCGGGCTGTGAAGAGGGGCGGGTCGTGTCCTTCGATTTTGCCGGGGAGTGGCTTTCTTTGCCTCCCTATTGCATAGTGAGGGCTCGGCCATGCCTCGCGATCAGCGGGTCACTGGGTGTGTGTACGGCCGCGGCTGCGTGCCGGGGGTGAGGGGCGATGCGTTCTTTGCGCGACGGACGGCGGCAGGACCGCTCCGTCCACCGGCACTTCCGGGGCGCCACCCGCGGCCTGGCCCTCGACCTCGGCAGCTCCCGCACCCGGGCCTGGGTCCCCGGCCGGGGCGTCGTCGCGGACACCGTCCACGGGACCGGTGAGCACGGCCCCGACCGGCCCGTCCGGCGCGGCCGCATCGTGGACCCGGACGCGTGCGGCCGGATGCTGGCCCGCATCGCCGACCGGGCCCTGGGCGAGCGCCGCGAGGACGCGGTCATCGTGCTCAGCCATCCCGTGCTCGCCGGCCCCGGACACCGGGACGCCGCCCGCGACCTGCTCCGCGCGCTCGGCCCCTCGGACGTCATCGTCCTGGACAGCGCCCGCGCCGCCGCCGCGTGCGCCGGGCCGGGGGACGGCGGCCCCCTCCTCGTCCTCGACATCGGAGCCGAACTGACCGAGGCGACCCTGCTCGTGGACGGCCTGGTGCGCGACGCGCGCCTCGCCGAGACCGGGCTCAGCGACCTGGAGCCGGGCGAGCCGCCCACCGCCGCAGTCCGCGCCGTCCTGGACATGGTCATGGCCATGTGGCGGCAGGACCCGCACGGCGCGCTGCTCGGCGCCCTGCGCAGGGGCCCGCTGCTCGCCGGAGGCGGTGCGCTGCGCCCCGACGTCACCAACCGGATAGCGGTCCGCCTCGGCGCCCCGGTCCGGCGCACGGACGACCCGGCGACCACGGTCGTGCGCGGAGCCGGACTGGTCCTCAGCTCCGTCCTCCGCCACGGCCTGGCGCCCGCCCTGCCCGGCCGCCCCCGGTGACCCCGCTCCCGGGGCCGCTCCCGGGGAACGCGCACCCGGGCCGGCCCACCGCCGTGCGGCGGTGCCTGCTCGCGCTGCTGCTCGCCGCGCTCACCCTCGTGGGCGGCGCGGCCGGGGCGTCCGCGGGGGGCGTGGCGGCCCTGCCCGTACGGGCGACGGCGACCCTGTCCGTGACGGTCGCCCCGTCCCCGGCCCCCGTGCCGACCGCCCCCGGCCTCCCCGTAGGGAACACGGCCGCCGGGGCACCCCGGACCACCGCGCCCGCACCCCCGCCCGCCACCGTCGACCGGGGCCCGGACGCCATCCCGTGGGCCGCCGCCGAGCACCCCCGTACCGCACACCAGTTGCCCCCGCCCGGCCCCGGCGGGCTCGTGCCGTGCCCCGCACGGGCCCCTCTGCCGTGTTCCGTCCCCTGGTCCGTCCGTACCGCCCCCGCCTCCGCCGTCCAGCGCCCGCGCGTGGCGCTGCCCGGCGTGCGCGGACCTCCCAGGGCCTGGGTCGAGTTCCCCGCCCTCCGGGCGGACGACGGGGAACTCGACACAGGCCCTGGCGCCGGTGTCCACCGGCCCGGGGACCGCCTGCCGGTCCCGCAATCCATCAACGCCGTGCCGTTCCCGCCGTCCTGACCGGGTGAGGGGCGTGCCCGGCGCCCCCTCGGAGGAAACCCGCAATGACACGCGCCACCACGGTGCGGGCGGTTCTGGCTGCGGCCGTGCTGCTCGTCTCCGTGCTCATCACGCTGACCATGTCACCCAGACTCGGCCTGGATCTCCAGGGCGGCACCCGCATGGTGCTCCAGGCCGAGGACTCCGACACCGCGAAGGCCGACCGCGAGAGCACCGACCGCACCCTGGAGGTGCTGCGCAGGCGCATCGACTCGCTCGGAGTGACGGAACCGACGCTCACCCGGTCCGGCGAGGACCGGATCATCGTGGAGCTCCCGGACGTCCAGGACCCGCGCAAGGCCGCCGATGTGATCGGCAGGACCGCCCAGCTCACCTTCCACGCCGTCCAGGGCCCGGGCACAACCGCCGGGGACGGCAAGGGGCTGACCCTGCCCGACGAGCAGGGCCGCGAACTGGCCCTCGGCCCCGCCGCCCTCTCCGGCGCCGGGGTCAAGGAGGCGTCCGCGTCCTTCGACGCCCAGCAGGGCGCCGGCTGGACCGTGGCGCTCGACTTCCACAAGGACGCCGGGCGGGTCTGGACCCGGCTGACCGGTGAGGCGGCCTGCCACCCGGTGCAGGACGAGCGGCGCAGGGTCGCCATCGTGCTCGACAAGCGGGTGATCTCCTCGCCCCAGGTCTCGCCGACCGTCTCCTGCGGTTCGGGCCTGCCCTCCGGCTCCACCCAGATCACCGGCTCGTTCAGCGCGGACGAGGCCCGCGAACTCGCCCTGCTGATCGAGGGCGGCGCCCTGCCCGTGCCCGTCGAGATCGTGGAGCAGCGGACGGTCGGCCCGACGCTCGGTGCCGCCGCCATCGACGCCAGCGCGCGGGCCGCCCTGATCGGTGCCGCGGCCACCGCCCTGTTCATCATCGTGATCTACCGCCTCTTCGGCGCCCTCGCCGCCGTGGCGCTCGCGGCGTACGGGGTGATCTCCTACGCGGCGCTCGTCGTCCTCGGCGTCACCCTGACGCTGCCCGGGCTCGCCGGTTTCGTGCTGGCGATCGGCATGGCGGTCGACGCGAACGTCCTGGTCTTCGAGCGGGCCCGGGAGGAGTACGCCGGGCGGCCCGGGAAGAGCTTGCGGGCCTCGCTCGCCGCCGGGTTCAAGGGTGCCTGGACCGCCGTCGCCGACTCCAACGTGACGACGCTCATCGCGGCCGGGCTGCTGTTCTTCCTCGGCTCCGGACCGGTCAAGGGCTTCGGCGTCACGCTCGCCATCGGTGTCCTCGCGTCGATGTTCTCCGCGCTGGTCGTCGCCCGCGCGCTCACCGAGATCGCGGCGCGCTCGCGGTTCGTCGCGGACTACCGGGGCGTCAACGGCATCGCGATCCCGGGCCGGGTGCGGACCTGGCTCACCCGGCGCGACCCGCAGGTGATGCGCTTCCCGCGCCGCTGGCTGACGGTCTCCGCCGTCCTGGTCGCGGTGGCCGTCGCGGGCGTCCTGGTGCGCGGGGTGAACCTGGGCGTCGAGTTCACCGGTGGCCGGCTGGTCGAGTACTCCACCAGCCGCCCCGTGGACGTCGAGACCGCGCGCACCGCCCTGGCGGACGCCGGGTTCGGGGGCGCCGAGGTCACCACGGCCGGCGCGGGCGACATTTCCGTGCGCACCGGGGAGCTCGACAACGACGGCGAACACGCGCTGCGGGCCGCCCTGGCCGCCGAGGGCGGCGAGACCACCAAGGTCCGCGACGAGCTGATCGGCCCCAGCCTCGGCGACGAACTGCGGCGCAACGCCCTGATCGCCCTGGCCATCGCCGTACTCGTCCAGCTGGCCTATCTGGCGGTCCGGTTCCGCTGGACGTTCGCCGTCGCCTCGGTCGGGGCGCTCGTGCACGACGTGATCATCCTGATCGGGGTGTTCGCCTGGCTGGGACGCACCGTCGACGGCATCTTCCTGGCCGCGCTCCTCACCGTCATCGGCTACTCCGTCAACGACTCGGTCGTGGTCTTCGACCGGGTGCGGGAGCTGTGGGCCAAGGCCCGCCGCAAACCCCTGGCGGAGGTCGCGAACCGGGCGGTCCTGCAGACCGTGCCCCGGACGGTGAACACCGGGATGGGCGCGCTGTTCATCCTCACCGCGCTCGCCGTGCTCGGTGGCGACTCGCTGGAGGACTTCGCGCTCGCCCTGCTGATCGGCATCGTCGTGGGGACGTACTCCTCGGTGATGACCGCCGTCCCGGCCGCGCTGCTGCTGGAACGCACCAGCAAGGTCCCGCCGCCCGCCCGCACCCGGGCCCCGCGCGCCCGGCAGCGCGCCGGACGCCGGGACGCGCACGACAACGGGGCGCGGGTGTAGCGCGCACGGGCCCGTGTCACCGACCGGCGGACACGGGCCCGGTCCGCCCTCCGGGCGGACGACGGGAAGGGTCAGACAGGCCCCAGCGAGCGCAGATACGCGGCGGTGTCCGCGTCGGCCGGCAGCAGCGTCTCGATGGCCAGCTCCGCCACCGTCACGTCCATCGGCGTGTTGAACGTGGCGATCGAGGCGACGAACGACAGGACGTGCCCCTCGTGCTCGATGACCAGCGGCAGGGCGAACGGCACCGACGAGGAGGGCGGCTGCCAGTCCTCCTCCCCGCCCGGGCCCGGCGGCAGCGGGTATCCCGCCACCTCCTCGTACAGCTCGCGCAGCTCGGGCGAGCGGACCAGTGCGATCTGGCGTTCCATCTGGGCCAGCAGATCCCCGCGCCACTCGCGGAGGTTCCGGATGCGCGGGGCCAGGCCCTCCGGGTGCAGGGTGAGCCGCATCGCGTTCAGCGGCGGAGCCAGGAGGTGTTCCGGGACGCCGTCGAGCAGCCGGGTCATCCCCTGATTGGCCGCCACCACGGTGTAGGTCCCGTCCACGACGAACGCCGGATACGGGTCGTAGCCCCGCAGCAGCCGGTCGAGGCCGTCCCGGAGCGCCCCCATCGCCGGGTCGTCGAGCGCGGTCTCCGTGTAGTGCGGGGCGTAACCCGCCATCACCAGCAGGGCGTTGCGCTCCCGCACCGGAACGTCCAGGTGCTCGGCGAGCCTCAGCACCATCTCCTCGCTGGGGCGCGAGCGCCCCGTTTCGATGAACGAGATGTGCCGGGCCGACGAGCCGGCCCGCAGCGCGAGCTCCAGCTGACTGACCCGGCACCGCTCCCGCCAGCTGCGCAGCAGCGGCCCTACCCCCGTGTCGAGCGCGACAGTTGTCATACCGAGACCGTAACGTCACCGGAACCGCCGACCGGCATCGACCACCAGTGAGGGAGCCGCCCCATGCCCGCCGCACCGCTGCCGCAGAACGAGATCGAGGACCGGTTGCGCGAGCTGCCCGGCTGGTCGCTGGAGGGGGACCGGATCGCCCGCACCTACCGGCTGCCCTCGCACTTCGCCGCCGCCGCGTTCGCGATGCACGTCGCCGCGGTCCAGGACGAGCTGAACCACCACAGCGACCTGACGCTGGGCTACCACACCGTCGCCCTCTCCGTGAACTCGCACGACGCGGGCGGCAAGGTCACCGAGAAGGACCTCGGCCTCGCCGCCCGGGTCGCGGCGGTGGCAGCCGGCCACGGCGCGGAGTAGCCCTCAGACCGCGGCGCCGAACCCGGGATGGGTGGCGAGCCAGCGCGTGTAGCTCTCGCTGCGCTCCACCGCCTGGGCGTACGCCGCCCGGGTGTGCCCGCTCACCGCACCGGCCGCCGCCGACGCGGCGGCCGAGCGCGGATGCCAGCCGAGCAGATGGCGCCAGCTGAGCGGCGCCCCGGCGACCGGCAGCGTCACCACCCCCGGCGTCGGCGGGAACGTCGCCCGGCACAGCCCCACCGCGCGCCCCACCTGGACGAGATGGACGACGGACGAGGTGTCCGTCTCGTACACCGACACCGGGCGGAACCCCGCCCGCGCGCACGCCGCCACGAAACAGTCCGCGAAGCAGCCGTCGCCCGGCACGTCCGCCCAGCACTCGTCCGCCAGCTCGGACAGCTCCAACTCGCTCCGGGCGGCCAGCGCATGGGTCTCCGGCAGCATCACGAAGACCGGATCGACCCCGATGACCTGCCACTCCAGCCGCTCCGCGTCCGGCGGGGCGCTCTCGCCGCAGGTCCCGATGAGCGCGAAGTCGAGCCGCCCGTCCACCAGTTGCGAGGCGACCTCGGCCACCGACCAGGAGGTGTAGGTGGACACCGGCGCCGTCGGGTGCGCGGCGGCCAGCCGGTCGACGAGGCCGCCGAGCAGCGGGCCGTGCGTGCCGCCCAGCCGGAACCGCTCCATGGTGCCCATCGCGTTGGCGAACCGGACGGCCTCCTCCTGGAGTTCGCTGACGGCGGGCAGCACGATCCTCGCCCGCTCCAGGACCAGTTCACCCAGCGGCGTCGCCCGCGCGCCCGTGTGGTCGCGGTCGAACAGCGGGCCGCCGAGCGCCTTCTCGATCCGCCGCAGCTGTGCGCTGAGCGCGGGCTGTGCGAGCCCCAGCGCGGTGGCCGCCTTGGTCAGGCTGCCCGTGTCGGCGATGGCACGTACGGTTCGCAGATGGCGCAACTCCAGCTCCATCACCGCACGTTATGGCCCCCGCGGCCACACGGCAATACGTCGGTGGTTCAGACCTCTGGTTCACGCCCCACGAGCGGCGGTCGTGGCCTAGAGTCGCCTCCCGATGCTCGACTACAACCAAGAGGCCACGGTCTACGACGCCACGCGCGGCGGGCTGCCGCGTGCCGAGGCGGCGGCCGCCGCCGTGCTCGGCCTGGTGCCGGACACGGCACGCTCCCTGCTGGACATCGGCTGCGGTACGGGCTTGGTCACCGGGCGGATCGCCGCGGGCCGGCCCGGACTGCGGGTCACCGGCTCCGACGCCTCGCACGGCATGGCCGCCGTCGCCCGGCAGCGCGTCGGTGCGGTCGTGCTCGCCGACGCCCGCCGGCTGCCCCTGCCCGACGCGGCGGTGGACGCGGTCACCGCCGTATGGCTGCTGCATCTGCTGCGCGAACCGGGCGCGGTCCGGGCGGTGGTCGCCGAGGCGGCGCGCGTGCTGCGGCCGGGCGGGGTGTTCGTCACCACCGTCGACAAGGACGCCGCGCACGACGTGGGCAGCGACATCGACGCGGCGTTCGCCCCGTATCTGGCGCCGACCCCGGCCGACGCCGAGGACCTGGTCGTCGCCCACGCGGCGGAGGGCGGCCTCGCGGTGGCGGGGGAGGCGTTCTTCACCGGACACGGGCAGGGCCGGTCGCCGGTGAGCGCGGCGGGCGGGGTCCGGCGGGGCTACTACACCTCCCGCCTGAGCCTGCCGGACGGCGCCGCCGGACAGCTCGTCCGGGCTCTGGCCGCCCTGCCGGACCAGGACCGCAGGCGCGCCGAGCCGGAGTACCGGCTGCTGGCCCTCCGGCGCGGGTAGCTCACCCCGGCGGCTTGCCGGAACGGCAAGGATGTTTGCCTGAGCGGCCGCGCGTGGTGACCCTGGTGCCATGAGCAACCACTCCGGCCACGGCCACCACCACGACGGCCACCAGGGCCTGCACCACGAACCCTCCGCACACGGGCACCACCACGGCGGGTCCGAACCCGACTGGGACGTCATGGCCCCCCTCCTGGAGCGCAACGCCGAGCTCAGCAGCGCGCAGTACACCGAGGCGGCCCGCTGGATCGCCGCCCTGCCCACCGCTCCGAAGGTCCGCCGGGTCCTCGACGTCGGCGCCGGACCCGGGGTGGTCGCCTGCCTGCTCGCCGAGGTCTTCCCGGACGCCGAGGTCGTCGCCGTCGACGGCACCCCCGCCCTCCTGGAACGCACCCGGGACCGGGCCCGGCGCCTCGGGCTCGACGGCCGCGTCACCACCCTGCACGCCACGCTCCCCGAAGAGCTGTCCGCCCTGGGCGAGGCCGACCTGATCTGGGCCGGGAACACCCTGCACCACATGGGTGACCAGCGCGCCGTGCTCGCAGGATTCGGCGGGCTGCTGCGCCCCGGCGGCACCGTAGCCCTGGTCGAGGGCGGGCTCCAGGCCCGGCAGCTCCCGCGCGACCTGGGCTTCGGGAGGCCCGGGATCGAAGCCCGGATGGAGGCCGCCGAGGCGGAACTCTTCCAGGAGATGCGCGCCGAGCTGCCGGACGCCCGCCGCGAGGTCGAGGACTGGGCGGCCCTGTTCGGCGCGGCCGGGCTCATCCCGCAGGGCACCCGCAGCTTCCTGCTCGACCTGCCCGCGCCCCTCGGCGACGCGGCCCGCGAACAGGTCGTCGCGGACTTCACCCGCCGCCGCGAAGGGCTGCGCGACCACCTCGACGCCGAGGACAACGCCGTGCTCGAGCGGCTCCTCGACCCCGAGGACGCGGCCTCCCTGCACCGCCGCCCGGACGTCTTCCTGCTCCTGGCCCGCACCCTCCACCTGGGCCGGCGCGCCGCCTGACCCGGCCCCGTACAACAGCAGAACCGCCGCCCCGGCTCGCGCAGGAGCGGGGCGGCGGTTCCGTGGAGCCGGGGCGGTCAGGCGCCGAGGTTGAACTCGCCCGGGTTCGGGCCGAGCCGCTTGCCCTCGTCCAGCGCCGCGAAGGCGGCCAGGTCGTCGGCGTCCAGCTCGAAGTCGAACACGTCGATGTTCTCCGCGATCCGCGAGGGCGTCACGGACTTCGGGATCACCACGTTGCCCGTCTGGAGGTGCCAGCGCAGCACCGCCTGGGCGGGGGTGCGGTCGTGCTTGCGGGCGACCGCGAGGACCGTCGGGACCTCCAGCAGGCCCTTGCCGGAACCGAGCGGCGACCACGCCTCGGTGAGGATGCCGTGCTTGGCGTGCAGGGCGCGGGACTCGGCCTGCTGGAGCTGCGGGTGCAGCTCGATCTGGTTGAGCACCGGGACCACGGAGGTCTCGCCGAGCAGCCGCTCCAGGTGCTCCGGCAGGAAGTTCGACACACCGATGGCCTTGGCGCGGCCGTCGGCGTAGATCTTCTCGAACGCCCGGTAGGTGTCGACGTACGCGTCCTTGGCCGGCACCGGCCAGTGGATCAGATACAGGTCGACGTAGTCGAGGCCCAGCTTCTCCAGCGAGGCGTCGAAGGCGCGCAGCGTCGAGTCGTAGCCCTGCTCGCTGTTCCACAGCTTGGTGGTCACGAACAGCTCGTCGCGTGCGACACCCGAGGCGGCGATGGCCTTGCCCGTGCCCGCCTCGTTCTGGTAGATCGCGGCGGTGTCGATGCTGCGGTACCCGGACTCGATGGCGGTGGCGACCGCCTTCGTCGCCTCGTCGTCCGGCACCTGCCAGACTCCGAACCCGAGCTGGGGCATCTCGACGCCGTTGTTGAGGGTGAGGGAGGGGACCTGGCTCACGAGCTGAGGATCCTAACGTTGAGGGGTGGGACTTCCCAGGGACAACGATCAAGAACGCCCGCGCATTCCCGCCCGCGCCGATCCGATTTCCGGAACGGAAGGCGCTAGCGGTACAGCGCGTCCACCTCGGACTCGTACGCCGCCTCGATCGCCTTGCGCTTCAGCTTCAGCGACGGGGTGAGCAGCCCGTGCTGCTCGCTGAACTGGTGCGCCAGGATGCGGAACGTACGGATGGACTCCGCCTGCGAGACCGCGGTGTTCGCCGCCACCACCGCGCGGCGCACCTCCATCTCCAGGTCCGGGTCGCGCACCAGCTCGCCCGGGGACAGCTGCTGCCGCCCCTGCATCGCCAGCCAGTGCTCCACGGCCTCCTGGTCGACGGTGACCAGCGCGGCCACATAGGGCCGGTCGTTGCCGACGACGATGCACTGCGCCACCAGCGGATGCGCCCGTACCCGCTCCTCCAGGGCGGCCGGCGACACGCTCTTCCCGCCGGACGTCACCAGGATCTCCTTCTTCCGCCCGGTGATCGTCAGATAGCCGTCCTCGTCCAGCGACCCCAGGTCCCCGGTGGCCAGCCAGCCGTCGTGGAGCACCGCGTCGGTCGCCTTCGGGTCGCCGAGATACCCGCCGAACACATGGCCCCCGTGCACCCACACCTCCCCGTCCTCCGCGATGTGCACCGTGCTGCCGGGGATCGGCTGCCCGACCGTGCCGTACCGGGTGCGCTCCGGCGGATTGGCGGTGGCCGCGGCGGTCGTCTCGGTCAGCCCGTAGCCCTCGTACACCGTCACTCCGGCGCCCGCGAAGAACAGGCCGAGGCCGCGCTCCATGCCCGAGCCGCCCGACATCGCGTGCCGGATGCGGCCGCCCATCGCCTCGCGGACCTTCTTGTACACGACCTTGTCGAAGAACTGGTGCTGCATCCGCAGTCCGGCCGAGGGCCCCGGGCCGGTGCCGAAGGCCCGGGCCTCCATCGCCTCCGCGTACTTCACCGCGATGTCGACGGCCTTGTCGAACGGCCCCGCCCTGCCCTCCGCCTCCGCCTTGCGCCGGGCCGCGTTGAAGACCTTCTCGAAGATGTACGGCACCGCCAGGATGAACGTCGGCCGGAAGGAGACCAGGTCCGGCATCAGGGCCTTGGCCGACAGCTCCGGCTGGTGCCCGAGCTTGACCCGGCCCCGGATCGCGGTGACCTCCACCATCCGGCCGAAGACGTGCGCCAGCGGCAGGAAGAGGAGCGTCACCGCCTCGTCGCCCGGTCTGGAGTGGAACACCGACTCCCACCGCGAGGCCATGGTGTCCGCCTCGAACATGAAGTTGGCGTGCGTGAGGACGCAGCCCTTGGGGCGCCCCGTGGTGCCCGAAGTGTAGATGACGGTCGCCACCGACTCCGGGGTCACCGCCCGCCGGTGCCGGTGCACCACCTCGTCCTCGACGTGCGCACCCGCCTCGACCAGCTCCGTTACCGCGCCCGCGTCCAGCTGCCACAGCCGCTTCAGCTGCGGCAGCCGGTCGATGACCGAGGCCACCGTCATCGCGTGGTCCTCGTGCTCCACCATCACCGCCGACACCTGGGCGTCGTGCAGCATCCACAGCACCTGCTCGGCCGACGACGTCGGGTAGACCGGCACCGACTGGGCGCCCACCGCCCACAGTGCGAAGTCGAACAGGGTCCACTCGTAGCGCGTACGCGACATCAGGGCGACCCGGTCGCCGAACCGCACCCCGTGCGCGATCAGCCCCTTGGCCAGCGCGAGCACCTCGTCACGGAACGCGGCCGACGTCACGTCCTGCCAGTTTCCGGCCGCGTCCTTCCGGCCGAGCGCGACCCGGTGCGGCTCCTCGTCGGCGTGGTCGAACACGACGTCGGCGAGACCGCCCACGAGGGGCGCGGCCGCCATGGGTGGGACAGTGAATTCGCGCAATGACCTGCTCCTTGGGGTGCTCCGCACAGCGCCGCGACGCTACCCCAACGGGCGTCGCCGCGGGAGGGTCCGGAAGGGGCCGTACCGCTTGGTATATGCACAGGTCAGGGGCCGAAATCCGGCCAGATGGGCAAGGCTCGGGCGCGCTTGGGACCGCGGGGTAAGCGGCTCGCGCGGGAATCTCCACCGAATCTGTACGCCGCGATCACTGCCGGTGTGGGCGGCTCTGCCCCGGTATGGCCGGTCCGGTGCGACCGGCCCGCCCGGCACCGGCGGTCGCGTCCCGGGCATTCTCCCCCTCGTGGTCGCCGGTCATGCCGGTTCGCGCCCACGAACTCCGCGGATCAGCCGGTCACCGCCCGCCAGGATCGCCGTCGCCAGCGCGTCCGCCGCCTGCTGCGCACCGCCCCGGCGCCTGCCGTGCAGCAGCACGAAGTCCACCGCGCCCAGCTCCGGCAGCCCCGCCCGGGCCGGCACCGGTTCCAGGCCGGGCGGCACCAGGCCCCGGGTGTGCGCCATCACGCCGAGCCCCGCGTGAGCGGCCGCCACCAGGCCGCTGAGGCTGCCGCTCGTGCACGCGATCCGCCAGGAGCGGCCCTGTTCCTCCAGCACCTCCAGCGCCCGCGCCCGGGTGATGCCCGGCGGCGGGAAGACGACCAGCGGCACCGGACGGTCCGGGTCGAGCCGGAGCCCCGGAGCGCCGATCCAGACCAGGGCGTCCTGCCAGACCAGCTGTCCGTGGACGTCCCCGGTCCGCCGCTTGGCCAGCACCAGGTCCAGACGGCCCGCCTCCAGCTGCCGGTGCAGGGTCCCGGACAGCTCCACGGTCAGCTCCAGCTCGACCTCCGGATGGTCGCGCCGGAACGTCTGGAGGATCTCCGGCAGCCGGGTCTGCACGAAGTCCTCCGAGGCGCCGAACCGCAGCCGCCCGCGCAGCCGCGTCCCGGTGAAGTACGCCGACGCCCGCTCGTGCGCCGCCAGAATGGTCCGGGCGAAGCCGAGCATCGCCTCCCCGTCCGCCGTGAGGTCGACGCGGTGGGTGTCCCGGGCGAACAGCTGCCGCCCGGTCGCGTCCTCCAGCCGGCGCACGTGCTGGCTCACCGTGGACTGCCGCACCCCGAGGCGACGGGCGGCGGCGGTGAAGGACAGGGTCTGGGCGACGGCCAGGAAGGTACGCAGCTGCGCGGGGTCGTACATGCCGGGCAGGCTATCGCGGATCGTGATGACAGTCAGAGCGGTGTACGGGTTTCCCGATCGGAGGGCGTCCGAGCAGGATGGTTCCCGGGCACGCCCCAGGGGCCGCCCGGCCCGACCGAGAGAAACATGGAGCAGATGAGCCGCCGCCGCATCCCGCAGCCGCCGTCCTGGCTGCCGGTCGACCCGTACATAGCGGCGCTGATCGGCACCGTCGTCCTCGCGGCCCTGCTGCCGGCCTCGGGCCCGGCCGCCGAGGTGGCCGGCGGTGCCTCCACGGGCGCGGTCGCGCTCCTCTTCTTCCTGTACGGGGCGCGCCTGTCCACGGCCGAGGCGCTGGACGGGCTGCGCCACTGGCGGCTCCACCTGACGGTCCTGGCCTGCACCTTCGTCGTCTTCCCGCTGCTGGGCCTGGCGAGTGCGGGCCTGGTGCCGTACGTCCTGTCGCCGCAGCTGCAGAGCGGCTTCCTCTTCCTGTGCCTCGTCCCCTCGACCATCCAGTCCTCGATCGCCTTCACCTCGATCGCCCGGGGCAACGTCCCCGCCGCGATCTGCGCGGGGTCCTTCTCCTCCATCGCCGGGATCTTCCTCACCCCGCTCCTCGCCGCCGCGTTGCTCGGCGGCAGCGGTGGCGGGTTCTCCGGCACCGCCCTGCTGAAGATCGGCGTCCAACTGCTGCTGCCGTTCGCCCTGGGCCAGCTGCTGCGCCGCCGCGTCGGGGGCTTCGTCGCCCGCCACCGCAAGGTCCTCGGCCTGGTCGACCGGGGCTCGATCCTGCTCGTCGTCTACACCGCGTTCAGCGAGGGCATGGTCGCCGGCATCTGGCACCAGGTGACCCCGGCCCGGCTCGGCGCGCTCCTCGGAGCCGAGGCGGTCCTGCTCGCGCTCATGCTCACGGTGACCTGGTACGGCGCGAAGCGCCTCGGCTTCGGCCGCGCGGACCGCATCGCGATCCAGTTCGCCGGGTCCAAGAAGAGCCTGGCCTCCGGGCTGCCCATGGCCAGCGTCCTGTTCGGCGCACAGGCGAGCCTCGCGGTGCTGCCGCTGATGCTCTTCCACCAGATGCAGCTGATGGTCTGCGCGGTGCTCGCCAAGCGGCGCGCCCGCGACGCTCAGGAGGCGGCGTCGCCGCGGGCCGTGTCCGTGGGCTGACCCTCGTCCAGCGCGATGCGGTGTTCTCCCGCGTACACGTTCATCGAGGGCCCCCGCAGGAAGCCGACCAGGGTCAGGCCCGTCTCGGCGGCCAGGTCGACGGCGAGGGACGAGGGCGCCGACACGGCCGCCAGCACCGGTATCCCGGCCATCACCGCCTTCTGCGCCAGCTCGAACGAGGCCCGCCCCGACACCAAAAGGACCGACCGGGACAGCGGCAGCCGCCCGTCCGTCAGCGCCCGGCCCACCAGCTTGTCCACCGCGTTGTGCCGCCCGACGTCCTCCCGTACGTCCAGCAGCTCGCCGGTCTCCGAGAACAGCGCCGCCGCGTGCAGGCCCCCGGTCCGGTCGAAGACCCGCTGGGCGGCCCGCAGCCGGTCGGGCAGCCCGGCCAGCAGCCCGGGTGCCAGCAGCAGCGGGGGAGTGTCGGCGACGGGGTGCCGGGTCGTGGTGCGGACGGCGTCCAGGCTGGCCTTGCCGCACAGCCCGCAGGACGACGTCGTGTAGACGTTGCGCTCCAGCGTGATGTCGGGGACCTCGACACCCGGCGCGAGCCGCACGTCCACCACGTTGTACGTGTTGACCCCGTCGGCGGTCGCGCCCGCGCAGTACACGATCGACCGCACATCGGCCTGGCCGCCGATCACGCCCTCGCTCACCAGGAAGCCCGCCGCCAGGGCGAAGTCGTCGCCCGGGGTGCGCATCGTGATGGCCAGCGGCTTCCCGTTCAGCCGGATCTCCAGGGGCTCCTCGGCGACGAGGGTGTCGGGACGGGTGGAGACGGCTCCGTCCCGGATGCGGATGGTGCGGCGGCGCTCGGTGACCCGTCCCATGAACGTTGGACCCGGTTTCTGTAGGCGAGGGGGCCTGAGGGCGTACCGGCGGTGCGCCCCGACGCCGCCATTGTCCTGCACCGGCGGCCACGCGTCGCCACCGGACGGCCGCGTCCCGGAGCACCGGTGGCTGACGAGCCCTCCAAGCCGGGGCCGGGATTCCTGTGGGATCACCTGCCCCCGTACCGGGCGGTAGCGACCAAGACTGGTTGGTTCCTGACAGTTGGAGCGAGGGGACCTTTGTTTATGACCGGCTCACGTGTCGTGGCGCTCGGCCACTACCAGCCCGCCAAGGTGCTCACCAACCATGACCTGGCGGCCATGGTCGACACCAGTGACGAGTGGATCACCAGCCGCGTCGGCATCAGGACCCGCCACATCGGCGGCCCCGACGAGCCGGTGGACGAGCTGGCCGCGCACGCGGCGGCCAAGGCCCTCGCCTCGGCCGGGCTCCAGGCGTCCGACATCGACCTGGTGCTGGTCGCCACGTCCACCGCCATCGACCGCTCCCCGAGCATGTCGGCCCGGGTCGCCGCCCGGCTCGGCATGGAGGCGCCCGCGGTCATGGACATCAACGTGGTCTGCTCCGGTTTCACCCACGCCCTCGCGACCGCCGACCACGCGCTGCGGGCCGGTGCCGCCACCCGCGCCCTGGTCATCGGCGCCGACAAGATGGGCGACATCGTCGACTGGACGGATCGTTCCAGCTGCGTGCTGATGGGCGACGGCGCCGGTGCCGCCGTCGTCGTCGCCGACCCGCCCGGTACGGAGCGCCCCGGCATCGGCTCGGTGCTCTGGGGTTCGGTCCCCGCCATGGGGGACGCCGTCCGCATCGAGGGGACGCCGCCGCGCTTCGCGCAGGAGGGCCAGTCCGTCTACCGATGGGCCACGACCCAGCTGCCGCCCATCGCCCGCAAGGTGTGCGAACGGGCGGGCCTCACCCCGGAGGACCTGGCGGCCGTCGTCCTGCACCAGGCCAACCTGCGCATCATCGAACCGGTCGCCCGGAAGATCGGCGCGGTCAACGCCGTCGTCGCGCGCGACGTGGTCGACTCCGGCAACACCTCCGCCGCCTCCATCCCCATGGCCCTGTCCAAGCTGGTCGAACGGGGCGAGATCCCCAGCGGTGCGCCGGTCCTCCTCTTCGGCTTCGGCGGCAACCTCAGCTACGCCGGACAGGTGATCAGCTGCCCGTGAGCCGGGGGGCCGCCCGGTCTTTGTCCTGAGAGAGGAGAAAGTTCGCCGGATTTCCGCGCGACTTCTTCCCAGCCCCGGCAACCGCTGCTACGTTCCCCTCCCAAGCCCGACGGACAGGCCGACGAGGCGGGAGGGGCGCGTGAGACGTATGACGGCACGACCCGCGAACGCCCACCAGGCGCGGCTGCTCAAGCTGTTGCGCGACGGTGGGCCCAACTCCCGGGCGAAGCTGGGTGATCAGGTCGACCTCTCCCGGTCCAAGCTGGCCGTCGAGGTCGACCGGCTGCTGGAGACCGGACTCGTCGTCGCGGACGGGCTGGCCGCCTCCCGGGGCGGACGCCGCTCGCACAACATCCGGCTCGCCCCGCACCTGCGCTTCCTCGGCGTCGACATCGGCGCCACCTCCGTCGACGTGGCGGTCACCAACGCGGAGCTGGAGGTGCTGGGCCACCTCAGCCACCCCATGGACGTGCGCGAAGGGCCCGTCGCGGTCTTCGAACAGGTGCTGGCCATGGCGGCGAAGCTCCGGGACTCCGGGCTCGCCGACCGCTTCGACGGCGCCGGGATCGGCGTCCCCGGACCGGTCCGCTTCCCCGAGGGCGTCCCCGTCGCACCCCCGATCATGCCCGGCTGGGACGGCTTCCCGGTCCGCGAAGCACTCAGCCAGGAGCTGGGCTGCCCGGTCATGGTCGACAACGACGTGAACCTGATGGCCCTGGGGGAGCAGCAGGCGGGCGTCGCCCGTTCCGTGGGCGACTTCCTCTGCGTCAAGATCGGTACGGGCATCGGCTGCGGCATCGTCGTCGGCGGCACCGTCCACCGGGGCGCGACGGGCAGCGCCGGCGACATCGGCCACATCCAGGTCGAACCCGGGGGCCGGCTCTGCGCCTGCGGCAACACCGGCTGCCTGGAAGCCCACTTCAGCGGCGCCGCCCTGGCCCGCGACGCCGAGGACGCCGCCCGCGCCGGACGGTCCGAGGAGCTCGCGGCCCGCCTGGAGGCGTCCGGCCGGCTGACCGCCGCGGACGTGGCCGCCGCCGCGGCCGCTGGGGACGCCGCCTCCCTCCTCCTGATCCGCGAGGGCGGCAATCGCGTCGGCCAGGTCATCGCGGGCCTCGTCAGCTTCTTCAACCCCGCCCTGGTGGTGATCGGCGGCGGGGTGACCGGACTCGGCCACACCCTGCTGGCCGCCGTCCGGGCCCAGGTCTACCGGCGCTCCCTGCCGCTGGCCACCGGCAACCTGCCGATCGTCCTGGGCGAGCTGGGACCCGCCGCAGGGGTCACCGGTGCGGCCAGGCTCATCAGCGACCACCTGTTCTCACCCGCCTGACCCGCCCGGCCCGCCCGTGCGGGCGGCCCCATACACCCACACCTCGTCCGCCGAGGGGATTCGTCATGGCTCCGCAACCACCGCTGCTCACCATGTCCGGCATCACCAAGTCCTTCCCCGGTGTCCGCGCCCTCGACGGCGTCGACCTGGAGGTCCAGGCAGGCGAAGTGCACTGCCTCCTCGGCCAGAACGGGGCCGGGAAGTCCACCCTCATCAAGGTCCTCGCCGGCGCCCACCAGCCCGACGACGGCGAGATCACCTGGCGCGGCGCACCCGCCGAACTCAGGTCGCCGCTGGCCGCGATGCGCCTCGGCATCGCCACGATCTACCAGGAACTCGACCTGGTCCGGGGCCTGTCGGTCGCCGAGAACGTCTTCCTGGGCCACGAGTTCACCAGCGCCGGCTTCGTCGTCCGCTCCCGCCGCGCCCGCACCGAGGCCGCCGCCCTGCTGGCCCGGCTCGGGCACCCGGAGATCGACCCGGCCCGCCCGGTCGGTGAACTCTCCGCCGCCCAGCAGCAGATCGTGTCCATGGCCCGGGCCCTCTCGCACGACGTACGGCTCATCGTGATGGACGAGCCGTCCGCCGCACTCGACCCGGACGAGGTCGGCAACCTCTTCCGGGTCATCGCCTCGCTGACCGCCGAGGGCGTCGCCGTCGTCTACATCTCGCACCGCCTGGAGGAGATCCGCCGCATCGGCGACCGGGTGACGGTGCTCAAGGACGGCCGGGCCGTCGCCTCCGGGCTGCCCGCCGAGACCACCCCGACCCACGACATCGTGGCGCTGATGACGGGCCGCAAGGTGGAGTACGTCTTTCCGCCCCGCATCCCGCCGCCGGCCGGGCGGGCCGGGGCCGCGCCCGTACTCACCGTCGAAGGGCTCGCCAGGGAGGGGGAGTTCGCCCCGGTCGACCTGGAGGTGCGGCCCGGGGAGATCGTCGGCCTCGCCGGGCTCGTCGGGTCCGGGCGCTCCGAGATCCTGGAGACGGTCTACGGCGCCCGCCGGGCCACCGCGGGCCGGGTCACCGTCGACGGGAAGGCGCTGCGGCCGGGGAGCGTGCGCTCCGCCGTCGCCGCCGGCATCGGCCTTGCCCCCGAGGAGCGCAAGGCCCAGGCGCTGCTGATGCTCGAATCCGTCACCCGTAACGTCTCGCTGTCCACCATGTCCCGCTATTCCAGGGCCGGCTGGCTGGACCGCATCGCGGAGCGCAGGGCGGCGGGCGAGGCCACCCGGGCCCTGTCGCTGCACCCCGACAACCCGGACACCCCGGTCCGCAACCTCTCCGGCGGCAACCAGCAGAAGGCGGTCCTGGCCCGCTGGCTGCTGCGCGGCTGCCGGGTGCTGCTGCTGGACGAACCGACCCGCGGCGTGGACGTCGGCGCCCGGGCCGAGCTCTACGCCGTGATCCGCCGGCTGGCCGGTGAAGGGCTGGCCGTGCTGCTCGTCTCCAGCGAAGTGCCCGAAGTCCTGGGCCTCGCCGACCGGGTGCTCGTCCTGCGCGAGGGGCGTGTCGTGCACACCGCCGACGCCGCGGACCTGGACGAGCACCGCGTACTCGACCTCGTGATGGAAGGGAGCCCGACGTCATGACCCACCCCGTTCCCGCGGCGCGGCAGAGCGGGCCGGACCAGGGCCCCGCCCCCGTGACCCTGAAGAAGCCCGGACCCCCGCGCGCCCTCGGACTGCGCCTGGACCTGCACACCCTGTCCCTGCTCGGCATCCTCGCCGTACTGGTCGCCGTCGGCGGATTCACCGAACCCGACGCCTTCCTGGACACCGGGAACCTCCAACTCGTCCTGACGCAGGCGTCGGTGATCGGGGTCGTCACCGTCGGCGTGACCTTCGTCATCACCTCGGGCGGCATCGACCTCTCGGTCGGCGCCATGGTCGCCCTGGCCTCCGTCTGGGCCAGCACCGTCGCCACCCAGGAGTACGGGCTCGCGGGCATCCTGTTCACCGCCGTGCTCGTCGGCGTCGGCGCCGGACTGGTCAACGGGGTGCTCATCGCGTACGGGAGGGTGGTGCCGTTCATCGCGACGCTGGCGATGCTCGCATCGGCGCGCGGAGTCGCCCTCATGATCACCGACGGCAAGACCCAGATCGTCACCGTCGACGCGGTCCTGGACCTGGGCCTGCCCGACTCCTACGTCCTCGGCATTCCGCCGCTCGTCCTGATCTTCGCCGTGGTCACCGCCGCCGGCTGGCTGCTGCTGAACCGTACGACCTTCGGCCGCCGCACCGTCGCCATCGGCGGCAACGCCGAAGCGGCCCGGCTCGCCGGCATCGACGTCCGCAGGCAGCGGCTCTACCTCTATCTGCTGTCCGGGCTGTGCTGCGGCATCGCGGCCTTCATGCTGATCATCCTGTCCGGCTCCGGCCAGAACACCGCGGGCAACCTCTACGAACTCGACGCCATCGCCGCCGCGATCATCGGCGGCACCCTCCTCAGCGGCGGACGCGGCACCATCACCGGCTCCGTCCTCGGCGTCCTGATCTTCACCACGATCACCAACATCTTCGCGCTCAACAACCTGCAGAGCGACGTCCAGCAGATCGCCAAGGGCGCGATCATCGTCGCCGCCGTCCTCGTCCAGAGCCGCACGGCCCGCACCGAGACCTGAACCGCCCGGCCCGTTCGCCTCCCGCTCACCCACCCACCGGATGAAGGGTTCCACAGCCATGCCGCAAACCAGTCGCAGAGGGCTCCTGTTCGGCACCGCAGCCGTCTCCGCCGGCGCCCTCCTCACCGCCTGCACCAGCAACGAACCCAAGGAGAAGGACGCGCCCGCGCAGAGCGGGGCGCCCGCCGCCGACGACAAGCCGGGCAAGCCCGTCACCATCGGCTTCGCCGGACCCCAGGCCGACCACGGCTGGCTCAACGCCATCAACGAGAACGCCAGGTCCCGGGCGAAGAAGTACTCCGAGGTCACCCTGGAGACCACCGAGGGCTCCAACGACACCGCCGCCCAGATCGGCCAGGTCAAGACCCTCATCAACAAGAAGGTCGACGTCCTGGTCGTCCTGCCCGCCGACGGCAAGGCCCTCACCCAGGTCGGTCTGGAAGCCATGCGGGCGGGCATCCCCGTCATCAACCTCGACCGCATCTTCGCCTCGCCTCAGGCGTACCGCTGCTGGGTCGGCGGCGACAACTACGGCATGGGCCTCAACGCCGGTACGTACATCGGCGAACAGCTCAAGGACAAGAAGAACGCCAAGGTGGTCGAGCTCGCCGGGATCGACAACCTGGAGCTCACCAAGCAGCGCAGCAAGGGCTTCGCCGACGCGCTGAAGAACTACCCCAACATCGAACTGGTGGCCCGTCAGGCGGCGGACTTCACCGTGGAGTCGGGCCAGGCGAAGATGGCGCAGCTCCTCCAGGCACAGAAGAAGTTCGACGCCCTGTGGAACCACGACGACGACCAGGGCGTCGGCGCCCTCCGCGCGATCCAGCAGGCCGGGCGCGACGAGTTCCTGATGGTCGGCGGCGCCGGGGCCAAGTCCGCGATGGACGCCATCAAGGCCGGCAACAGCGTCCTGAAGGCCACCGTCCTCTACCCGCCGACCATGGCCGCCTCCGCCATCGACCTGGCCCGCGCCCTCGGCCAGTCCAAGGGGGTGTCCGGCCTCTCCGAACTGGAGATCCCCACCAGCCTCACCCTGTACTCCGCCGTCGTCACCAAGGACAACGTCGACCAGTACCTGCCGACGGGCTTCAACTGACCCGCCCGGCCACCGTACCCGCCGCACCACCGACGAGGAGGAAGCCCCGGATGGCCCAGAGGGATCAGACGCAGCAGCAGACGGCAGCGCCGCCGACGCTCGGGATCGGCATGGTCGGATACGCGTTCATGGGCGCCGCCCACTCCCAGGGGTGGCGCACCGCAGGACACGTCTTCGACCTGCCGATGCGGCCCGTCCTCGCCGCGGTCTGCGGGCGGGACCGCCACGCGGTCGAGGCCGCCGCCGGGCGGCACGGCTGGGCCGCCGCCGAGACCGACTGGCGCGCCCTGATCGCCCGCGACGACGTGCACCTGGTCGACATCTGCACCCCGGGCGACAGCCACGCGGAGATCGCCGTCGCCGCCCTGGAGGCCGGCAAGCACGTCCTCTGCGAGAAGCCGCTCGCCAACACCGTCGCCGAGGCGGAGGCCATGACGGCGGCGGCCGGGCGCGCCGCCGCCCGGGGCCGCTCCGCCTTCGTCGGCTTCAACTACCGCCGGGTGCCCGCCCTCGCCCACGCCCGCCGGCTCATCGTGGAGGGCCGCCTCGGCACCCTGCGCCACGTGCGGGCCGTCTACCTCCAGGACTGGCTGACCGACCCCGGTTCCCCGCTCACCTGGCGCCTCGACAAGGACCGCGCGGGCTCCGGCGCACTCGGTGACCTCGGGGCCCATGTCGTGGATCTCGCGCAGTACCTCGCGGGGGAACCGCTGGTCGCGGTGTCGGCGCTGACCGAGACCTTCGTACGCGAACGGCCCCGGCCCGCCGGACCGTCCGGGGGGCTCGGCGGCGGGGCGGCGGCCGGGGACACCGGCCCGGTCACCGTGGACGACGCCGCCGCCTTCACCGGCCGGCTCGCGTCCGGCGCCCTGGCGTCCTTCGAGGTGACCCGGATGGCGGCCGGCCGCAAGAACGCCCTGCGGCTGGAGATCAACGGGGAGCGCGGCTCGCTCGCCTTCGATCTGGAGCGCCTCAACGAACTTTCCTTCCACGACCACACCGAGTCCGCGGCCACCGCCGGATTCCGGCGCGTCCTCGTCACCGAGCCCGAGCACCCCTACCTGGAGGCGTGGTGGCCGCCGGGCCACACCCTCGGCTACGAGCACACCTTCGTCCACCAGGCCCGGGACGTGGTGTGCGCGATCGCCGGAGGAGGCGCCCCGGCCCTGCCGTCCTTCGCGGACGGCCTCCAGGTGCAGCGGGTGCTGGCCGCGGTGGAGGAGAGCGCCGCGAAGAACTCCGTCCTCACCCCCGTAACCCTCTAGGAGGCCCGACCCCATGCCCCGTCCCTTCACCCTCTTCACCGGCCAGTGGGCCGACCTCCCGCTGGAGGAGGTCTGCCGGTACGCCCGCGACTTCGGCTACGACGGCCTCGAACTCGCCTGCTGGGGCGACCACTTCGAGGTGGACAAGGCCCTCGCGGACCCGGCGTACCTGGACGGCCGCCGGGCGCTGCTCGACACGTACGGCCTGAAGTGCTGGGCGGTCTCCAACCACCTGGTGGGCCAGGCCGTCTGCGACCACCCCATCGACGAACGCCACCAGGGCATCCTGCCCGCCCGGATCTGGGGCGACGGCGAGCCGGAGGGGGTGCGCCGCCGGGCCGCCGCCGAGATGGCGGACACCGCGCGGGCCGCGGCCGCCTTCGGCGTGGACACCGTCATCGGCTTCACCGGCTCGTCCATCTGGCATCTGGTCGCGATGTTCCCGCCGGTCCCGCCGCACATGATCGAGCGCGGCTACGAGGACTTCGCGGAGCGCTGGAACCCGGTGCTGGACGTCTTCGACGCGGAGGGCGTCCGCTTCGCCCACGAGGTGCACCCCAGCGAGATCGCGTACGACTACTGGACCACGCACCGCGCGCTCGAAGCGGTGGACCGCCGCCCCGCCTTCGGCCTGAACTTCGACCCGAGCCACTTCGTCTGGCAGGACCTGGACCCGGTCGGCTTCCTCTACGACTTCCGGGACCGGATCTACCACGTGGACTGCAAGGAGGCCCGCAAACGCCTCGACGGGCGCAACGGCCGCCTCGGCTCCCATCTGCCCTGGGGCGACCCCCGCCGGGGCTGGGACTTCGTCTCCGCCGGCCACGGGGACGTGCCCTGGGAGGACGTCTTCCGGATGCTGCGGTCCATCGGCTACGAGGGCCCCGTCTCGGTGGAGTGGGAGGACGCCGGCATGGACCGGCTGGCGGGCGCACCGGAGGCGCTGGCGTCCCTGAAGCGATACGACTTCGACCCGCCGAGCGCGTCCTTCGACGCGGCGTTCGGCGGCAAGGAGTAGGGGGGCAGACCTCTCAGCCGATGCCCTGCCGGTCGGGCAGCAGCGAGAAATTCCGCTCGGCGGCGCCCGGCACCGCGTGCTCCACCGCCTGCACGAGGAGCGCGCGGTGCCGGACGAGCGGCCCACGCCGGTCCGGCCCGGCCAGCGGCATCAGGTCGTCGATCCCGGCGAGCAGCCGCCGCGTCACCTGCGGGGCGGGCACCGAGCACCGGCGCACCTCCTCGAAGGCGAGGTCCACCAGGTCCTCCCACGACGGCACCTCCTGCACCAGCCGGACCGCGCCGGAACGGTCCCGGTGGTGCACGGTGCCGAGCGGCAGCCGCACGGTGGCCGCCAGGAACTGCACGATCCGGTCCAGGCACTGCACCGCCGTCGTCGGGTCGTTCGTCGCGGCGGACAGCGCCCGCAGCGCGATGTCCGACAGCTGGCGCAGCCCGAATGCCAGGTCCTGGTGCAGGGTGCGCTCCACGCCCACCGAGACGGTGTAGCGCAGCGCGTTCCGGGACGGAGCCGCCCCGCCGTGCACGGCGAGCACCGGCGTCCCGGGCACCACGAAGTCCCCGAGCCGGGGGATCAGCCGGAGCACCACGCCCTGGCGCCGGGCGGCCCGGACCAGCCGGGCCACATTGACATCGCGGAGGACCCCGGCCCGCCCCTCGTACGGAATCTGCCCGGTCTGCCCGGGCAGCGGCTCCTCGCCCGGGCGTCCTGCGGGCATCCGGCCCAGCACCCGGAAGGTGTCCCGGGTGATGAGGTCGAGGACGGGCCCGATCTGCATCAGGCGCAGCGTGGAGCTCACGTACGCGATGAACAGCAGCAGGCTCAGCCCGACGAGCAGGGCGGTCAGCACGCTCTGCACGAACGGCAGCGAGGTGACCCGGCGCGGATCGGTCTCGCTCTCGTACGAGCTGAGGACCAGCAGCGAGAAGACGAACGTCGCGAGGAACACCGACAGGGTCAGCTTGCTGATCCGGCTCCGTACGAAGATCCGCACCACCCGGGGCGTGAGCTGGCCGCTCGCCATCTGCACCGCGACCAGCGAGATGCTGAAGACCACACCGATGAAGGTCATCATCGCCGAGCTGACCGTGACCACGATCTGCTTCGTGTCCTCGGCGACCTTCACCAGATCCTGGATGTCCTCGTACGCCTGCTCCTCGCGCAGGTACGTGACGATCCGCTCGTCCACCGCCGAGGCGGCGAACCACAGCACACAGGCGACCACGAGCGTCATGGCCGGGGCGAACCAGAACGTCTCGCGCAGATGCTCGCGCAGCGGCGACAGCGCGCGGGGAGGACGGGAGCCGCGATCACTCATGGTCGCGAACGTAACCCGCCCCGCCCGGCCGCCGGTGGAACCCGCCGCCGACCCTCCGGAGGTACGGTCCGTACGTGCGCGGCGACCGTCCGTACGCGACCGGCGGGAAGCGGTCGCGAAATGCCTCTCCACCGCGCCCGCACCGCACTGACCAGCGCAATGTCCACCGCCCGGCCACCGGATATGCAGGTGAGAGGCACCCCAAACCCCTGGTATTGTTTTCTTTGTCGCCGCGGGAAACCGGGGCGGATCACCTGGTCCGGGTGGCGGAATGGCAGACGCGCTAGCTTGAGGTGCTAGTGCCCTTTATCGGGCGTGGGGGTTCAAGTCCCCCCTCGGACACTCATCCAGTTCCCACGGTTCACCACGAACCGTGGGAATTTCTGGTTTCCGGGGCGGCCCCGCGCCGCCGCCGGAGGAGCCGATCACCCCTTGGAGGACCCCCGGTGGCTGTGCAGCGGATCACCACCCGCAACGCCCGCTTTCAGCAGTTCCAGACGCTGCTCACCAACCGGACCAAGCGCGGTCGCGCCCGCGAGTTCATCGTCCAGGGCGTCCGGCCGATCACCATGGCCGTCGAGCACGGCTGGACGATCCGCTCCCTCCTGTACGACGCGAGCCGCCCGCTCTCCCGCTGGGCGGAGGAGCTGGTGCGCGGCATCACCACGGAACGCATCGCCATGGCCCCCGACCTGCTCGCCGAGCTGAGCGAGAAGGCGGAGGGCGCCCCTGAGGTCCTGGCCGTGGTCGGAATGGAGCCGGACGACCTGTCCCGCCTCCGCGTCGACGAGGACTTCCTCGGCCTCGTCTTCGACCGCCCGACGCAGCCGGGCAACATCGGCAGCATCATCCGCTCCGCCGACGCCTTCGGCGCCCGCGGGCTCATCGTGACCGGGCACGCGGCCGACCCCTACGACCCGAAGGCGGTCCGCGCGACGACCGGCTCCTTCTTCGCCCTCCCCGTCGTCCGCACCCCCTCCCACCACGAGGTCGGCGCCTGGCTGGACGCGGAGCGCGACCGGGGCCGCCCCGTGGTCGTCGTCGGCACCGACGAGGACGGCGAGTGCGACGCCTCGGAATTCGACCTGACCCAGCCCGTCCTGCTCCTCATCGGCAACGAGACGGCGGGCCTCAGCAGCGCCTGGCGCGACCGCTGCGACCACGTCATCAGCATCCCGATGACGGGCTCGGCCAGCTCGCTCAACGCGTCGAACGCGGCGTCGATCGTGCTGTACGAGGCACGGCGGCAGCGGCTGGCGAAGCGCCGGGGCCAGTAGCGCCCGCCTACTTCCGCTTCGCGTACACGATCAGGTTGTCCACCGGGTGCCCGGCCGCGTCGAAGGCGCCGTCGCAGGTGATCAGGCGCAGGGCGCGTTCCGTGGTGCGGCCGTAGACACGGGCCGTCGGGAAGGCGTTCTTGCGCACCGTCTCGCGGGCGGTGACCTCGAAGCGGACGTCGTTGCCCCGGGCGTCCCGGACCACGATCTCCGCGCCCTCGGCGATCTTCTTCAGGTCGTGGAAGACGGCCCGGCCGAAGCGGGTGTCGTTGTGGCCGATCAGGACCGCGGCGCCCGGTTCGCCGGGGACGGCGCTGCCCGTGTACCAGCCGGTGGTCATGCCCCGGTCGGCCGGGGGCACCTCGACCGTGCGGTCCGGGTTGAGGCCGAGGCGCATGATGTCGCTGTCCACGCCCAGGGACGGGATGGAGACGTGGGCGGGCGGCTCGGCGGTGGCGGTGGCCTCGGGGGCGGGGGCCTCGTGGGCCGCCGCCGACGCGGGGGTTTTCGAGGGGCGCGGGGCGGGGTCGCCGGAGCAGCCGGTCAGGGCGGCGAGCGCGACGAGGGTCAGGGCCGCGGCGACGGGGAGGGTGGTGCGGGGCATGGGACAGGGCTCCAGGTCGTACGTACGGCAGTGGCGCCGCCCGGTTCGTAGGGGCGGCGCCACTGCGGCTCTTCCGGGGCGGTCGGGGTCAGCCGTCGCGGCGGGCGGTGCGGCGGCGCACGACGAACGTTCCCGCGCCGCCCAGCAGCAGCGCGGCGGCCGCCGAGCCCGCGAGGACGGTCGTTCCGCCGCCCGCACCGGCGGGCTGCTCACCGGCGGCGACGCCGCCGCGCGGCGCCTCGGACGGGACCGCCGAGGGCGGCTCCGTCGCTTCGGCTGACGGCACGGCGGAGGGTTCGGCCGACGGGGCCACGGTCGGCTCGGTGGGTGCGGGGGAGGGGGTGGCCGAGGAGTCGGCGAAGGCCGTGGTGGCCGGTACGCAGACCGCACCGGCCGCGACGGCGGCGAGGAGGGCGGTACGCAGGGTGGTGCGCAGGGGCATGGGCAGGGCTCCGTTCCGGATGGGCCTCAGGGGCGGCCACGGGGCGGGTGCGCACCGCGGCGCGAGGCATGCGGACAGGCTCGCGCCAAGTTGTGAGGAAGCTGTCAGATCGTTGTGTTCATCGCATCAGGGTCGTCGGCAGCACCGTCGGCCGGGTCGCCGTCGCCCGCCGGGAGGCGGAGCGTGAACACCGAGCCCTCGCCCGGGGTGCTCACCGCCGTCGCCGTACCCCCGTGCGCCTCCGCCAGCTTCCGCACGATCGCCAGCCCGAGCCCGCTGCCGCCCGTCCGCCGGGACCGGGACTTCTCGCCGCGCCAGAACCGGTCGAAGACGCGGGCCAGGTCTTCGGCGGGGATGCCGCTGCCCGTGTCGGCGACGTCCACGAGCACCGCGTCCCCGTCCTCGGAGCCGTACGCCCGCAGCGTCACCGCCCCGCCCGCCGGGGTGTGGCGCACCGCGTTCGACACCAGGTTCCCCACCGCCTGCCGCACCCGGACCGGGTCGGCCGTCAGCGGCGGCAGCGGGCGGTCCGGCGGCCGGACGCCCAGCGCGACGCCCGCCGCGTCGGCCCGGGCCTGGTGCGCGGCGGCGACCTGCCCCAACAGCTCGGCCACGTCCACCTCTTCGGGGTGCAGCCGCAGCGCCCCGGCGTCTGCCTGCGCCAGGTCCTGGAGGTCGTCGATGATGTGCTGGAGCTGGACCGCCTCCGTGTGCAGGAAGGCGATGAACTCCGGGTCCGGATCGGCCACCCCGTCCTGCGCCGCCTCCAGCCAGCCCCGGATGTTGCTCAGCGGGGTGCGCAGTTCGTGGGCGACGTCGCTGACCATGGCCTTGCGCTGCGCCTCCAGGCGGGCGCGGTGGGCGGACATGTCGTTGAACGTGGCCGCGAGGCGCCCGATCTCGTTGTCCGCTGCCACCACCACCGGCGCGCCGTCCTCCCCGTCACGCATCCGCTGGGCGGCCCCCGTCAGCGCCCGCAGCGGGCGTACGAGGCGGGCGCCGACGAGCACCGACGCGCCCACGGTCAGCGCCAGCACCAGGGCCGCCGCGCCCGCGATCCGCGCGGTGTTCGCCGGTGAGAGGTCGAAGCCGGGCACGGTCGCGCCGCCCGGATCGCCGATGAAGAGCAGGGCGGGCGAGGCCACGTACGAACTCAGCTGCTCCCGGCGGGCCGTGCCCACGCAGGAGGCGACGGCCCGGTCGTTCTCGCTGGTGGCCGCCGCCTGCTGGTCGCCGGGGCCCGGCACCGCGCTGGGCTCGGCGCTCGGCCCCTGGCGGGGGACCTCGGTCGGGACCGCGCTCGGTTCGGCGGTCGGCGGCAGCGTGGCCATCGGCGCGGCGGGCACCGGCACCGCCTCCGCCGGAACGGGTTCGGCCGCCTGACCCCAGGACAGCCCGAGGCTGAGGTGGACGCCGTCGCGGCCCTGGCGCTCCAGACAGGCGTCGGCCAGCTGGTTGAGCGCCTTCAGCGCCTTCCGCTCCGTGGCCGTCGGGGTGTCCAGCGCGTCCACGGCGCAGCCGGTGCCCCGGATGCGTTCCGGGTCGTTGCCGCCCACCACCTGGATCAGCGGACGGCCGCTCGCCCCGGCCACCACATCCGCGGCGATCCCGAAGTCGCCCAGGCAGGCCACGCCCCGGTCCGCGGTCCTCCGCAGCCGTGTCCGCTCCGCCGCGGGCAGCCGGAACGGCCCCACCGCCCGCGGGTCGACCCGGTCCGTGGTGGTGCCGCCCGCCGCCCCGGCGCCCGTCGACAGCGCGGTGTCCACGGACAGCGGATCGACCACCGCCGACGCCTGGGCCGGGAGCGCCGCCGCGCCCGGGGCCGCCGAGTCGGCCAGCGGGGCGCGGCCCTGGGTGGTCAGCGCGATCCGCCGCCCGGACTGCTCCGCCAGCTCCCGCACCGTGGCCCCGACACCGTCCCAGGTCGGATGGGCCGCCGCGTAACCGAGCAGCCGATGGTAGATCCGGGCGTCGGCGGCCAGATTCTGCCCCTGCTCCTGCCGGATCGCGCCCGAGGTCGTCTGCACGGCGAGCCAGGCGGTCGCCGCCACCGAGCAGGCCGCGACCAGCACGGAGACCGCAAGGAGTCGGGCGAACAGGCTCTTGCGCAGCGGCACGGGCCTCCGCGCACCGGCACCGGGGGAGCGGCGCACGCTACGAAGTCGCCGCACGGGCCGCCGCCTTCGCCGGATCCGTCAGCTTGTAGCCGACGCCGAAGACGGTGAGCAGCCGGACGGGCCTGCGCGGGGCCGGTTCGATCTTCTTGCGGAGGTTCATCACGTGCACATCGACGGTCCGGTCACTGATGTAGCGGTCGAAGCCGTGCAGTTCGCCCAGGAGCTGCTGCCGGGAGAACACCCGGTCCGGCTCGGCGGCGAGCGCGGCCAGGATGCGGAACTCGCCCGGGGTGCACTCCACCGGCCGCCCCTCCACCGACACCACGTGCCGGACCGGATCGACCACCAGCGCCCCCACCCGCAGCACCCCGGCATCCTCCGGCCCGCCGCCCGCGCCCCTCCGGCTGCGGCGCAGCAGCGTACGCACCCGGGCCATCAGCTCACGCGGGCTGTACGGCTTGGTCATGTAGTCGTCCGCGCCCAGATCGAGGCCCAGCAGCAGATCGTCCTCCGTGCTGCGGGCCGTGAGCATCAGCACCGGCAGCTCCCGGTGCTCCGCGCGCAGCACGCGCACGACGTCGAGGCCGTCGGCGCGGGGCATCATCACATCCAGGACCAGCAGATCGGGCTCCCGGTGCCGGACCGCGTCGAGCGCCGCGAGGCCGTCGGGCGCGACGGTCACCCGGTGCCCCTCGCGTTCGAGATAGCGGCGGAGGAGCTCGGCCTGATTCTCGTCGTCCTCGGCAACGACCACATGTGCGCACACGCGATCGATCGTAGACAGGCCCCAGGCCGTGTCCGCAAAGTCCCGTCTGGCCCGCGACGCCCTTCGGGCGTACGACGGGACTTTGCGGACACGACCTATGCCGTGCCCGCGTCCCGGTGTGCCTCCATCAGTTCGTCGTGCGCGGCGACGATGTCCCAGGCGAGGACGGTGACCATCTCCTCCCGGGACGGCGTGGAGTCGGTGTGCGCGGAGTACAGCCGCAGATCGCGCTGCGCCGACGCCTTCGCGCACAGCTCGCGGGCGAACCGGGCGTTGCCCACCAGGTCGGCCTTGCCGCCGTCCACGATCGCCGTGCACAGCGAGTTCAGCACGTCGAGCGCGCCCGCGTCCGGTTCGTCGCCCTGCGAGGCCAGCACCGACCGGGCGATCAGGACCAGTTCCTCCGCGGAGTACGAGGGGAAGTCGACCCGGGTGTTGAACCGGGAGACCAGTCCGGGGTTGGTGGCGAGCAGCCCCGACATCTCGTCCCGGTATCCGGCGAGCACCACGACGAGCCGGTCCCGGTCGTCCTCGGCCCGCTTCAGCAGCACCTGAAGCGCCTCCTTGCCGAAGGCGTCGCCGCCGCTCGTACCGGTGTTGTACAGCGCGTACGCCTCGTCGATGAACAGCACCCCGTTCAACGCAGAGTCGATGACCTCGTTCGTCTTGAGCGCCGTCGACCCCAGGTGCTGGCCGACCAGGTCGGCGCGCTGGGCCTCCACCACATGCCCCGAACTCAGCAGCCCGAGCCCGGCGAAGACCTGGCCGATGATGCGGGCCACGGTCGTCTTGCCGGTGCCGGGCGGACCCGCGAAGACGAAGTGCCGGGGACGGGCCCCGCCGGGCAGGCCCTGCTCCTCGCGCAGCGCGGACATCCGCAACTGCGCGAGCAGGGTCAGCACCTGGCGCTTCACCGGCTGCAACCCGATCATGGCGTCGAGCGCGCGCTGGGCCTCGGCGAGCACCCGGGCCCGCTCGTCGGCGGACAGCCCGCCGTCGCCCGCGCCGTCACCATCGGAACCGGCCCGGGACGGGCCCCCGCCCGCGGTCGCCGCGACCGGGGCGGCAGGCGGCGGGGCGGGCCTGCTCACCGGGCGGGCCTGGGCGCGCGACTCCACGTCGAGCAGGTCGGGCGCGCACCGGAACGCGTACTGGTACCGCTTCAGCGCCTCCTCCTCGCGGCCCAGCGCCTCCAGCGACCGCCCCATGAAGTACTTCACCTCGGCGTCGAACCTGCTGCCCGCGTCCAGCCGACCCGGCAGCGCGGACAGCACGTTCAGCGACTCGTGGCAGACCCCCTGAGCGAACAGCGCCCCACCCACGTACAACTGCGCCTCGTCGCGCAGGAAGGCGTCACCGATACCGGGCGCGAACTTCAGGACGAGCGGCCAGTCCTCCTTCAGGAACGCGTACCGGGTGCACACGAACCGGGTCTCGTCGCAGTCCAGCAGGGCCGTGGACAGCCCCTTCCACGCCTCGTCGAGCCGCCGGTCGTCCAGGAACGCCGACATGGCCGCAAGCCACAGATCGCGGGAGTTCTCCAGGCGGAAGGTGACGTAGTGGCCGATCTGGAAGGTGGACCGGAACGGCGACTGGTACTTCGACCGCAGGGCCCCGAACTGCGCCGAACTGCGCAGCATGCCGTCCAGCGCCGCCTTCTGGTCCGTGCCGGTCACATGCAGTCCCAGCCAGGCGTCGGCGGCGCCCGGGTCGTGGTCCGTGGCGAGCGCGAACTGCGCGGCGGCCCCCGCGTTGTCCCCCTGCCGCATGAGGGCCACCCCCTGGTTCCACGCCTGCTCGGCCTTCCTGGCCGACCCCCGGCTCGCGGCACCCCGCACGTGACTCTCCCCTCGCCGGGCGCCTGGCCCCCCGGCCGCCCGTGATCACATCCGCAACGGCCGTCAGGATAGCCAACGCCGGGCGAGCGGCGTCCCGGACGCCGACCGCCTCGGATACCATTTCGCTCCCGTCTCCGCTCCCCACCGTCACCGCCGGGAAGCCCGCCTGATGTCCGACCTCCCCAGCCGGAACCCGGACCGGCTCCGCAAGGGAGTACGCGCCGCGCTCACCACCCTCGGCACCGGCTTCCTGCGCCACCCCGCCAACACCGCCCTGCGTGCGAACGCGGACGCCGCCGCCCTGCACCACGCCCTGCTGCGCCTCGTCTTCCGGCTCCTCTTCCTCTTCGTCACCGAGGACCGCGACGCCCTCCTGTCCCCGGACGCGACCGCCCCCGCCAGGGCCCGGTACGCGGAGCACTTCTCGACGGCCCGTCTCCGCGCCGACGCGCGCGGCTCCGGGGAGCGCGACGAGCTGTACGCGGCGCTGCGCGCCGTACTCGACGCCCTCGGCGATCCCGCCGGGGACCCCGGGCTCGGCCTGCCCGGCCTCGGCGGCATCTTCGCCGCCACGGACGCCGATGCCCCGCTGCACGGGCTCGCCCTGTCCGACGAGGACCTGCTGAGCGCGGTGCGGCGGCTGTCCGAGGCCCCCGACCCGGTCACCCGGCGGGTCCGCCCGGTCGACTTCGGGCGCCTCGAAGCGGAGGAACTGGGCTCGGTCCACGAATCGCTGCTCCAGCTCGTCCCCCGGATCGACCCGGCGGACCGCGCCTTCATGCTGGTCGGGCTCCCCGGCAACGCCCGTAAGACGTCGGGCTCCTACTACACCCCGGCCGCCCTCGTGGAGTGCCTGCTCGACGCCGCGCTGGACCCGGTCCTCGACGCCGCCGTCGCACGCGCCGGGGCGTCGGGCGCCGCAGACCGGGGCGAGGCCGCCGCCCGGGAACTGCTCGCCCTCACCGTCTGCGACCCGGCCTGCGGCTCCGGCCACTTCCTGGTCGCGGCGGCCCGCCGCATCGCCCGGCGCCTCGCGGACGTGGGCGGGCCCGGGGCGTGGTCGTACGGCGACGCCCTCCGCGAGGTCGTCGCCCGCTGCGTGCACGGTGTGGACCTCGACCCGATGGCCGTCGAACTCGCCCGGATGGCACTGTGGCTGGAGGCCCCGGAGCCCGGGCGGCCGCTGACCTTCCTCGACGCCCGGGTCAAGCACGGCAACGCCCTGATCGGCGCGACGCCGGAGCTGCTGAGGCACGGTGTGCCGGACGCGGCGTTCATCCCGACGACGGGCGACGACCGCGCGCGGGCCAGGGCCCTGAGGAAGCGGAACCGCGCCGAGCGAGAGGCCTCCCGCGGCCAGGACGTCGCACCCGGGCGGGCGGCCGCGGACGCCTGGTGCGCCGCGTTCCTGTGGCGCAGGGCGGCGGACGCCCCGCCCGCGGTGACCGACGCGGTCCTCCGCGACCTGCCGGGCGCGCCCCGGTCCACCCACGAGGAGATCGCGCGGCTGCGGGACCAGTACCGTTTCTTCCACTGGCACCTGGAGTTCCCCGGGGTCTTCGGCCCGGACGGCACCGGCGGCTTCGACTGCGTCCTCGGCAACCCGCCCTGGGAGCGCATCAAACTCCAGGAGCAGGAGTTCTTCGCCCAGCACGACGCGGAGATCGCCGCCGCCCGGACGGCCGCCGCCCGCAAACGCCTGATCGCCGCGCTGAAGGAGGACCCGGAGCGGGCCGCCCTGCACACCGCGTTCGAGGCGGCCAAGCGCACGGCGGAGGGGACGAGCCACTTCCTGCGCGACGGCGGACGGTATCCGCTCACCGGGCGCGGCGACATCAACACGTACGCCGTGTTCGCAGAGACGGGCCGTGCGCTGACCGGCCCGCGCGGCCGGATGGGCATGATCGTGCCGACGGGCATCGCCACGGACGCGACGACGCGCTTCTACTTCAAGGACCTGGTCGACGGGGGCGCGCTCGCCGCTCTGTACGACTTCGAGAACGCCGCGCCCGTCTTCCCCGACGTCCACCGCTCGTTCAAGTTCAGCATCCTGGCCCTCACCGGCAGCGCCCTGCGCGAACCCGCCGCGCGGTTCGCCTTCTTCCTCCGGGACCCGGCCGAACTCCACGACGAGGGCCGGGTGTACGCGCTCACCCCGGAGGAGATCATGCTCCTCAATCCCAACACGGGCACCTGCCCGGTCTTCCGGACCCGCCGCGACGCCGAGATCACCCTCGGCATCTACGCACGGCTCCCCGTCCTGATCCGGGAGGGCGACCCGGACGGCAACCCGTGGGGCGTCACCTTCGGCACGATGTTCCACATGGCCAACGACTCGCACCGCTTCCGCACCCGCGAGGAGCTGACGGCCACCGGCTGGCAGGCGGCCGGAAACCACTTCGTCAACGGCGACCGCGTCATGCTCCCGCTGTACGAGGCCAAGATGGTCGACGCCTACAACCACCGGGCGGCCGACGTGGTCAAGAGCGCCACCGCCGTCAAGCGCCAGAACCAGCCCGCCTATCTGACGGCCGAAGCCTGGGCCTCCGCGTCCCGCCTGGTCGTCCCCGGCAGCTGGGTGGACCGCGCCGACACCCCGCCCGGCACCCCGCCCGGCTGCCTCGCCTTCCTCCGCGTCAGCAGCCCGACCAACCAGCGCACCATGATCTCCGCGATCCTGCCCCCGGCGGCGATCGGCGACTCCGTCTTCCTGCTGCACACCAGGAACGCACACGACAGCGCGGCCCTGGTGGCCCACTTCAACTCCTTCGTCTACGACTACGTCACCCGCCAGAAGGCGGCGGGGCTCAACCTCAGCTTCTTCTACGTCCGCCAACTCCCCGTCCTGCCCCCGGAGACCGTCCACCGCCACACGGACTTCCTGACCCCGCGCGTCCTCGAACTCACCTGCACCGCACACGACATGACCCCCTTCGCCGCCGACCTGGGCGACGCCGGAGGTCCGTTCCGCTGGGACGAGGCACGCCGCCACCAGATCAGGGCGGAGCTCGACGCGTTCTTCTTCCACCTGTACGGGGTCGGTCGCGCCGACACCGCGTACATCCTGGACACCTTCCCCATCGTCCGGCGCAGGGACGAGGCCCGGTACGGCGATTACCGCACCAAGGACCTCGTCCTGACCGCGTACGACCACATGGCGGCCTCCGGGATCACTGCGGGCGGCACGTACACCTCGCCGCTCAGCCCACCCCCGGGTGACGGTCCACGGCACCGGTGCCGCGCGTGACCTCCGCGGGCACGTCGTAGTAGACCCGGGGCCGCCGTTCGAAGTCCGTCCAGGCGGACAGCGCGTCCAGCTCCCCGCCCGGCGCCCGCAGCAGGTCCACTGAGGTCTGCCCGAAGCGGGCGGTCAGGCCGTCGCGCTCCGCCGCCGCCAGCTCGTGCCGGAGCCCGGCCACGGCGGACCGGGCCCGGCGGCGTTCCCCGGGGGCCGCCCGCAGCATGGTCGTGCGGCCGGACGCGGGGCCGGCGTCCGCCAGCAGTGGTTCGAGGCGGGCGGCCAGCGCCTCGGCCGCCTCCGCCGCGGCCCGCCCCTCGGGCCCGGCCGCCACCAGTACGTGCAGCGCGGTGACCAGAGCGGTCGTCCGGGGGTCGGGCCGGTCGGCGGAGAGGCGAACCACGATGTCCGCGCCGACCGTGTCGGCGGTCCGCGTGGCCGCGGCGACCGCCTGCTCCGCCGTAAGCCGTCCCACGCCGGGCAGTCCGCCCAGCTCCCACACACCGGCGTCGAGCACATCGCGCACGGTGCGCACGCCCGCCTTCTCCCACTCCTTCGTCCGGAACCGACGCCGCTCGCCGTCCCGCAGCCGGGTCACGGGGACCCGGCCCAGCTCCTCGCGCACCTGCTCCTCCCGCAGCGGCGCCCATGCCTCGCGCACCGCCTCGACGGCCCGCGTGCGGTCCTCCTCCACCGCGGCCGCTGCTCCGGCCAACTGCCAGGCGCGGTCCACCAGGCCCGGTCGGACCCCGCCCAGGCGGGCCGCCGCGCGGACGTTCCCGCCGACGAGGCCCACCGTCAGCAGGGGCAGCCCGAACGCGATCAGTCTGTCCGAGAGCGCGATGCGTGCGTCGTAGACCTCGTCGTCCTGGCCCAGCGCGTACAGCTCCCCCTTGTCCGGGCCTTCCGCGACCACGAAGCCGGAGGTCCAGCCGTGCCCGGTCTCCGGGTCGTACGAGGGAGCCTTCAGCATCGGATCACGGTCGGGGTCGCACTGGTACGCACCCTCACGCGCGCGGTGCTCGTAGGGGTCCGTCCACCGCACCGTGCACGTTCCGTCCCGCTTCTCGCTCAGCACGGTCAGGTCGAGCTGACGGAGTTCCGGCATCCCCGGCGCGGCCGCGTACGCGAGTGCCGAGCCGGTGACGAGCAGGAGGCCGAGGGCCAGGATCCAGCGGAAGAAGGGTCTGTGTCCCACCTGGCGTCCCTCGCGTCCTGTCGGCGGTGCCTGCTGAGCGACCACAGCTTCCGGGAAGCCGGTCCGGGCCCGCCAGGCGTGGAGTCGGCAAAGCCGCGGACGCGTTCCTGCCCGGTCCGGGCAGTCTGCCGGGTGGTCCGGGGAATGGACACCGCCCCGGTGGGTAGGTTCGCCGACTGTTCCGCCCGGCGTCACTCCGTGCACACTGCAAGGGCCTTACGCGGAGGCCGCCGGGTCTGGAACACTCCAGTCGCTTTCCACCCCACATCCCCCCACCGCGAAGGCTTCCACCCATGGCAGAACTCGACCGCCGCCGGCTCCTGAAGCTCGCCGGGGGCTCCGTCGCCCTCACCGCCCTGTCGGGCAGCATCGCCCGCGCCGCGTCCCTTCCCGCCCGGGGGCGCACGGGCACCATCGAGGACGTCGAGCACATCGTCGTCCTGATGCAGGAGAACCGTTCCTTCGACCACTACTTCGGGACGATGAAGGGCGTACGGGGCTACGGCGACCCGCGCCCCGTCACACTGCCCAGCGGTAAGCCGGTGTGGCACCAGGCGGACGCGGCGGGCCGGGAGGTGCTGCCGTTCCGGCCGCCCGCCGACGCCCTCGGGCTGCAGTTCCTCCAGGACCTGAACCACGACTGGGCGGGCGGTCACCGGGCGTTCAACAAGGGCGCCTACGACCAGTGGGTGCCCGCCAAGACGGCGACCACGATGGCCCATCTCACCCGGGACGACATTCCCTTCCACTACGCGCTCGCCGACGCGTTCACCGTGTGCGACGCGTACCACTGCTCGTTCATCGGCTCGACCGACCCCAACCGCTACTACCTGTGGAGCGGTTACACCGGCAACGACGGCGCGGGCGGCGGGCCCGAGCTGGGCAACGACGAGCGGGGATACGGCTGGACGACCTACCCGGAGCGGCTGGAGGAGGCCGGGGTGTCGTGGAAGGTGTACCAGGACATCGGCGACGGGCTCGACGCCGCCGGGTCCTGGGGCTGGATCGGTGACGCCTACCGGGGCACCTACGGTGACAACTCGCTCCTGTACTTCAACAGTTACCGCGACGCCGAGCCCGGCGACGCCCTCTACGACAAGGCCCGCACCGGCAGCGACCTGAAGAGCGGGGGCGGTCTGCTGGACGACCTCAAGGCCGACATCGCGGCCGGGACGCTGCCCTCGGTGTCCTGGATCGTGGCGCCCGAGGCGTACAGCGAGCACCCCAACTGGCCCGCGAACTACGGGGCCTGGTACATCGCGCAGGTGCTGGACGCGCTCACCGCGGACCCGGAGGTCTGGGGGCGAACGGCCCTGTTCATCACGTATGACGAGAACGACGGGTTCTTCGACCACGTCGTGCCGCCCTATGTCCCTTCCGGGCCCGCGCAGGGGCTGTCCACCGTGGACACCGCCGCCGACTACTTCCTGGGCGACCTGCGGTACGCGGCAGGTCCCTACGGGCTCGGCCAGCGGGTGCCGATGACCGTGGTGTCGCCGTGGAGCACCGGCGGCTACGCCTGCTCGGAGGTCTTCGACCACACCTCCGTCATCCGGTTCATGGAGCGGCGCTTCGGGGTGCACGAGCCGAACATCTCGCCCTGGCGGCGGGCCGTCTGCGGCGACCTCACCTCCGCCTTCGACTTCGGACGCACCGACCCCGCCGCGCCCGAACTGCCGTCCACCGCCGCCTACGAGCCCCCGGACGGCGACCGGCACCCCGACTACGTCCCCGTCCCGCCCGCGACCGGAGCGGTCCCGAAGCAGGAGCGCGGCTCGCGCCCCACCCGTCCGCTGCCCTACGCGCCTCTGGTGGACGGCGCCGCCGACCCGGCCGCGGGCACCTTCCGGCTCACCTTCGGCGCGGGACCCGCGGCCGGCGCGCAGTTCCTCGTGACGTCCGGCAACCGCACCGACGGGCCCTGGACCTACACCACGCACGCGGGTGCCTCGGTCGGGGACACCTGGAACACCGCGTACTCCCAGGGCGTCACCGACCTCACCGTCCACGGCCCCAACGGCTTCCTGCGCTCGTTCCGCAACCCCGGCAAGGCCGCGGGGCCGGAGGTGACGGCACGTCACGACAGCGCGACCGGGAACCTCGACCTCACGCTCACCCACGCCGGCACCGGCTCCGTCCGGCTGACCCTGCGCAGCGCCGCCGCCTACGGGGGAGAGGTGCGGACGGTCACCGTACGTCCGGGGGAGACCGTCCGGCAGACGCTCGACCTGCGCCGCAGCAAGCGCTGGTACGACGTCACCGTCAGCGTCACCGGCGACGCGGACGACACCTTCCTCCGTCGCTTCGCCGGGCACGTCGAGACGGGGGCGCCCGGGGTGAGCGATCCGGGGCTGCGGACCGGGTGAGACCCCGTGCTGTCCGGCCGCGGTGACCGTCCAGGGTTGGGGATTGATCGCGAATGACCGTCCGGGGGCACATAAAATCCTTATAGTGAACGAGAGTTGACCGCGTGATCTTGACGCGTGCAGTCGTTCGCCACAGGAGTCAGGATTCATGACGCGCCCTTCCCCGGCCGAGTCCGCGCCGGCGTCCCCGGACGCCCCTTCCGGTTGCCCCGCCCATGCAGGCGCCGTGCCGCTCTGGGGCCCCGGCTTCCAGGCCGAGCCCCAGAGCGTCTACCGCGCGATGCGCCGCGAGCACGGGCCGGTCGTCCCCGTCGAGCTGCTCGGCGGCCTTCCGGCCTGGCTGGTCATCGGCTACCGGGAGCTCCACCGGGTCACCAGCGACGGCGAGCTGTTCCCGCGCGACGTCGGCCTGTGGAACCAGTGGCCCAACGTGCCCGACGACTGGCCCCTGCTGCCGATGGTCGGGCGGCCCCTGCCGTCCATCTACTTCAGCGCGGGCAAGGAGCACCTGCGGCACGCCCGCATGGTCACCCCCGCCCTCGAAGGCGCCGACCCCTTCCGCATCCGGCAGCACTGCGAGCAGCTGGCCGACCGGCTGATCGACGCGGTGTGCGCCCAGGGAACCGCCGACCTCGTCGCCGAGTTCTGCGAACCGCTGCCCGTGCTCGTCCTCGCCCGGCTCGTCGGATTCCCCGACGAGGAGGGCGCCGCCATCGCGCGCGTGCTGAAGGACCTCGCGGACGGCGGCCCCGACGCGCAGAGCGCCCACCAACGGTTCGGCGAGCACATGGCACGGCTGCTCGCCGCGAAGCGCGCCGAACCGGGGGACGACGTGACCTCGCGGATGCTCGACCACCCCGAGTCGTTCACCGACGAGGAATACACCCTCGACTTGATGGCCATCACGGCCGCCGGGCACCTCCCGACCGCCGACTGGATCAGCAACTCGGTCCGGCTGATGCTCACCGAGGACGAGTTCGCCGACTCCATGGCGGGCGGCCGGCGCAGCATCGGTGAGGCCATGAACGAGGTGCTGTGGGAGGACACCCCCACCCAGATCCTGGCCGGCCGTTGGGCCGCCCGCGACACCCAGCTGGGCGGGCAGCGCATCCGTGCCGGGGACATGCTGCTCCTCGGGCTCGGCGCCGCCAACACCGATCCGCTGATCCGCCAGGGCGTCTCCGGTGGCACGGGGCCCGCGCAGGGCGGCAACGGTGCGCACCTCGCCTTCAGCCACGGCGAGTACCGGTGCCCGTTCCCGGCCCAGGAGATCGCCGAGATCATCGCCAGGACCGGCATCGAGGTACTGCTCGACCGGCTGCCCGACCTCCGGCTCGACGTCGCCGTCGAGGACCTGGTGCGGCGGCCGTCCCCCTTCCTGCGCGGCAACACCACGCTCCCCGTCCGGTTCACCCCCGTACGCATGACAGGAGAACTCTCGTGACCTGCCCCCATGCCGCCCAGGCAGCGGCCCACCAGGGTGCCACCGTCGTCATCGATCCCATGGTCCAGGATCTCGACGGTGAGACCCAGCGGCTGCGCGAGGCCGGTCCGCTGGCCCGGATCGAACTCCTCGGCGTGCCCGCGTGGACCCTCACCCGGCACGCGGACGCCCGGCGGCTCCTGGTCGACCCGCGCCTGGTCAAGGACATCGACGCCTGGGGGCTCTGGCAGAGCGGCGAGGTGACGCACGCCTGGCCGCTCATCGGCATGATCGACGCAGGACGGTCCATGTTCACCGTGGACGGCGCGGAGCACCGCAGGCTGCGCACGAAGACCTCCCAGGCACTCACGCCCCGCCGCCTGGAGGCGATACGCCCCGACATCGAGAAGTTCACCGCCGAACTGCTGGACGCGCTGGAGGAGGGCGGCCGGGACGGGGCCGTCGTGGACCTCAAGTCGGTGTTCGCCCAGCCGCTCCCCATGCGGGTCGTCGGCATGCTGATGGGCGTGGACCCGGCCGAGAACGCCATGCTGACCCGTCAGTACAAGAAGTTCTTCTCCATGCTCACCCCGCAGGACGAGCGGCTCGCGCTCCTCGCCGACCTGGACGTCTTCTACGCCGGACTCGTACGCGAGAAGACCGCGCACCCCACCGACGACCTGACCTCCGCGCTGATCCTGGCCGAGGAGGGCGGCGAGCCGCTGACCGAGGAGGAAGTCATCGGCAACCTCAAGGCCATGGTCGCCGCCGGGCACGAGACCACGATCGGGCTCATCCTCAACGCCGTACGCGCCCTGCTCGCCCACCCCGACCAGCTCCGGCTGGTCCTCGACGGCCAGGTCTCCTGGGACACCGTGATCGAGGAGACCCTGCGGTGGGACACCCCGACCACGCATCTGCTCATGCGGTTCGCCACCGAGGACATCCAGGTCGGCGACGCCGTCATCGCCAAGGGCGAGGGCGTGGTGATCTCGTACCGTGTGATCGGCCGCGACCCCGAGCAGCACGGCCCGGACGCCGACGCCTTCGACATCACGCGACCCACCCCGATCCGGCACATGACCTTCGGGCACGGGCCGCACATCTGCCCCGGCGCCGCGCTCTCCCGGGTCGAGGCGGGCATCGCCCTCCCGGCGCTCTTCACGCGCTTCCCGGACCTGCGCCTCGCGATCCCCGACGCCGAGCTGCGCAACCTCCCGGTCATGACCCAGAACGACATGGAGTCCTTCCCGGTGCTGCTCGGCCGCTGAGCCGGTGCGACCGGGAGACGGGCGGTGGGCATATCGTTGCGGTGGCCGGAAGCCCTCAACTGTGTCGAAGCGCTTCGACAGTGGTCTGGACATGCTGTCACGGCAGGGCTAGGCTCGAGCTGTCTCTCCACGTCACGGGTGGAGAGAGCGGAGTCGAAGCGCTTCGCCACATCGGACCGTGAGGGAGAGCGCATGGTCACCCTGGCCGAGGTCGCGCAGCACGCCGGAGTCTCCGCGAGCACGGTGAGCTACGTCCTCAGCGGGAAGCGCTCCATCTCCGTCGCCACCCGCGAGCGCGTCGAGCAGAGCATCCAGCAGCTCGGCTACCACCCCAACGCCGGGGCCAGGGCGCTCGCCAGCAGCCGGTCGAACATCATCGCGCTGATGGTGCCGCTGCGCACCGACATGTACGTGCCCGTGATGATGGAGATCGCCATCGCGGTCGCCACCACCGCCCGCACCCACGGCTATGACGTCCTCCTCCTCACCGGTGAGGAGGGGCCCGCGGCGGTGCGGCGGATCGCGGGCAGCTCGCTGGCGGACGCGATGATCCTCATGGACGTCGAACTGCACGACGAACGCCTTCCGCTGCTGCGCGACACCGACCGGGCCGCCGTCCTCATCGGCCTGCCCGCCGACACCGCCGGACTGACGTGCGTGGACCTCGACTTCGAGGCGACCGGCGCGCTCTGCGTGGAGCACCTGGCCGGTCTCGGCCACCGCGAGATCGCCGTCATCGGCGAGGCCGCGGCGGTCTACGAGCGGCACACCGGCTTCGCCGAGCGGACCGTCGACGGCGTACGCGCCAAGGCGCAGGAGACCGGTGTGCGCGTCCTGCACCGCCCCTGCGAGGGCGGATACGCGGCGATGGCCCAGACCCTGTCCCGGATATTCGACGAGCGCCCCGGCACCACGGGCTTCATCGTGCAGAACGAGGCGGCCGTCGAGCCGCTGCTCAACCTGCTGCGTCAGCAGGGCAGGGCCGTGCCCGAGGACGTGTCGGTGGTGGCGATCTGCCCCGAGCAGGTGGCCACCCAGGCATCGGTGCGGCTGACCTCCGTCGCCATACCGGCACAGGAGATGGGCCGCCGCTCCGTCGAGCACGTCGTCGCCAAGCTGTCCGGCCGCGGCACCGACGAAGTCGAGCTGCTGGCACCGGAACTGACGGTACGTGAGAGCACGGGACCGGCCCCGATGTGACACGGGGGCCGGTCCCCGCGCGGGGACCGGCCCCCTCAGGTGCGCGGCTCAGCTCGCGGAGACGCCGAATCCGTTCGTACGGAAGTCGAGCCCGCCGGCCGACGAGGTGATCTCGTAGCCGAACTGCACGTCACCGATGGTCTCGTTGCCCCACCAGCCCTTGGTGTCCTTGATCCACTTCAGGATCGGCAGGATGTCGACCGTCCCCGAGGTGGAGTCCGAGGTCCGCAGGAACGAGAACACCTGGTTGGCGCCGTTGTCGCCCTTGTAGACGGTCCAGGTGTGTCCGCCCAGCGTCACATTGCCCTGCGAGGTGCCCAACGGGCCCACGGCGCCGTTGTAGTTGACCCAGAGCATGACCTCATAGTCGTAGTCGCTGTCCCAGATGTCGTACGAGGTGTTGTACGCGCCGGACGACGGAACGGTGACGTTGTACGAGCTGGTGAGCGACGACAGCGAGCCGATCGGCTTGTTCACCACCTTCTTGGCGTTCGGGTACGACTTGATGCCGCCGGTGTTCGGGTGGTCCGCCCAGACGCCCCAGTCGGAGGAGGAGTTGGCCCAGATGGACTGGGCGCCCGCGCCGGAGCCCCAGATGTTGTTGTAGAGGGTGTAGTTGTCGGACGTGGTGTACGTGCCCCACTGGTCCGACGAGGACCAGACGGCCGCCTGGGCGGGGGCGGCGGCGAAGCCGACGAGAGCCGCGAGGCTCACCACCGGGGTCAGGGCCAGCCTGTTGAAGGTGCGTGGTGCCATGGTCGTCCTTCCATGGTGGGTGGGGGGAGGCGCTACCGCGGCCGGAGTTCCAGGACGCGGTCCACGCCGGCCGTCAGCTCCAGGGGAGCCGAGGGGGAGCCGGCGGAGGCTTCGGTGAGGGCGTGGCCGTCGCCCGTGCGGACATCGACGCGGGCGTCCCGCTCCGGGCGCAGTACCGCCGTCGCGGTGCCGTCCGCAGACCAGCGCAGGTCCACCGTCGCCCCGAACCGCGTACGCACACCGCGCAGTTCACCGCCCGGGCAGGCCGCGAGCGGTGCGGGCAGCAGGACCAGCCGGCGCGGGGTCGACTGGATCAGCGACTCGATCACGGCCGCGGGCAGCGCGTGCGCCGCGTCCGCGTTGTAGACGTTCCGGCCCGGGTAGTGGGCGCTCATCAGCGAGTCGTGGAAGAAGTCGCCCGCCAGCACCGCGCGGACCGCCGCCGAGGCCCGGGCCCCGTCGCGCAGCCGGGCCGCGATCAGCGCGTGGTGCAGATGACCGTGGGCCGAGTCGTTCTCAGCGCCCCGCAGTTCCAGCGCCCGGTGCGCGGCGGCGGCCAGGCCGGGCGTGTCGTACGGATTGATCGCGTCCAGCGGCCACACCGGGTACAGGTGGCTGAGGTGGCGGTGGTCGTACGTCTCCGCCAGGCCCGGCCACGCCCACTCGGCGAGCGCGCCGTCCTCGTTGACCCGGTAGTCGGCGAGCCGGTCCGCCAGCGCACGGCGGCGCTGGGCGGTCGCACCGTCGGGGGAGCGGTCGGCCGAGGCGGTGAGCGCGTGGCGGGCCGCCGCCAGGTCCATCGTCGCGTCGACGGTGCCCCAGCTCGCGTTGGCCGGACGGTTCTCCGGCGAGTACGAGGGCACGACGGCCACCCGCCCGTCCGGGCCGGTCCGGGTGAGGAAGTCCTCGTAGAACAGGGCCGTTTCGTGCAGGGCGGCGGTCAGCCGCGGGTCCTCGTCCCCCGTCGTCTCCGCGTGCTCGATCAGCGGCTCCAGGAGCCAGTCCGCGCCGGCCGTCCACAGGTGCAGCGGGTAGGCGCGCTGGAAGTGCCGGGTGTGCCCGGACTCGCCGTCCGTGTGCGACGGGGCCACGATGCCGCGCGCCCCGAAGACCGCCCGCGCGTTGTCCCGCCAGTCCGCGAGCTGCCCGTACACCAGCCCCGCGTGGGCCTCGGACACTTCCGGCAGCGCCGCCGCCGCGGCCGAGGCGATCTGGAGGTTCAGGTTGGCGTTCGTCGTGAAGGCCCCCGACCAGGCGGTGTCCCAGTCGCCCGTCCAGAGCCCGGTCAGCCGGGGCGGCAGTACCCCGGACGCGGACAGCAGGTGGTAGCGGCCCGCCGCGCACAGCCGCTCCAGCAGCGCCGGGCTGTCCGGCCGGCGGACCAACTCCGAGCCGGGAAGGGCCCGTTCCGCCGGGTCGGCGTCCAGGGTGAGCGCCGCCCGCTCGAACGCGGGCCGGTGCAGCGCCACATGCCGGGCCAGCAGCGCGGCATAGCTGTCGCCCGGAAGTGCGGCACACTCCGCCGCCAGGTCGAGGTGCCCGGTGTGGCGGCGCACCCGGGTCAGCAGCAACAGGCTCCTCGCGCCCTCGACGCGCACGCCCTCGCCCGACACCGAGACCCGCCCGCCCTCGGTGCGGAGCACCGTCGCGCCGGTGTACGCGAGTTCGCTGTCCGGGTAGCCCGCGCGGAGCGTCAGCCGGGCACCGTCCGGGGTGAGCACGGTGCTCCGGCCGACGGCCAGGCGCGGCGGGGCACCCGGCAGGGCGTGGTCGAGCGTCACGTCCACGGCGAGCCCCGGTCCGGTGACGTACTGGACGACCACGTCGTCGGCGCGCGAGACGAGGACCCGGCTGCGCCACGACTCGCAGGCGGCGGTGATCTCACCGGTGGTGAAGTCGACCGTCCGGCGGTAGTCCGTGGCCGGGTCGGCGGCGTTCCCGGGCAGCGGCCGGACGCGGGTCCGGAAGGCCGGGTGGAAGGGCTGCACCCACACCAGCGGACGGCCCGCGCCGAAGCGCTCGGCGGCCCGGGTGTCCCCGGCGAGCAGCGCGCTCTGGACCCGCCCCAGCCGGTCCGCCAGCTCGGGCGGCCGGACGTGCTGACTGCCGTTCGGCCGGACCAGGGAGTGGTGGTTGACGATCACGCGGTCGTCGGCCGGATCGCCGTACACCATGGCCCCGTGCCGGCCGTTGCCGCCGAGGAACGCGTCCTCCCAGCGGGCTGCGGGGCGCGGCTCCCAGGTGGAGTCGATGTCCGTACGCCCGGTCACGGCGCGGATCTCCGGAGCACCGCGACGCCGTAGCGGCCGAGTGCGATCCGGTCCGTGACCGCGCGCCCGGTGAGCAGGTCCTCGTACACGCCGGGGACGGCGACCGTGACCATCTCGCGGCGGTGGTGCAGCAGGAACAGCAGCTCGCCCCGGCGCACCGCCTCCACCCCCTCGGGCAGCCCGGCGAGGACCGGTCCGACGCCGGCCTCCCGGACCACGTCGGCCAGGAGGGCCCGCAGTGCCGAGGGCTCGGGGAGCGTCGAGACGTACACCGCGCGGCCCCTGCGCAGCACGGCGGGCAGCCCGGCGAGCTCGCCCTCGCGGTAGGCGGCCAGCACCTCGGTGCCCTCGGCCGCCTCCAGCTCCTCGGACCAGAGGCTGCCCCGGAATCCGTCGCACTCCACGGTCTCGTCCGCGTCCAGCGGCCACCACTCGTGCACCGTCGCGATCCCGAACAGCTCGCGCAGCCGGGCGTCCATCCCCCCGGGCCGGACGCGGTCGTCCGCGTCCGCGATGCCGCTGAAGAAGCCGCAGACCAGGCGCCCGCCGCCCCGTACGTACGCCACGAGGTTGTCGACCGCCGCGTCGTCGAGGAGGTAGAGGTGCGGGACGACGACCGCCCTGAAGCGGCTCAGGTCGGCGTCGGGGCGGGCGAAGTCCGTGGGCGTGCCGTTCTCCCACAGCGCCCGGTGCCAGCGCCGGATCACCTCCGCGTAGTCGAGCAGCGCGGACGGGGCGCCCTCCTGCGCACCCGCCCACCAGGCGTCCCAGTCGTGCAGGACCGCGACCTCGGCGGCCACGCCCGTACCGGACACGGCGGAGCCGATCGCGGCCAGCTCACCGCCCAGCTGCCGGGTCTCGCGGAAGGCGCGGCCCTGCGCGCCCGCGTGGCCGAGCATCCCCGAGTGGAACTTCTCCGAGCCCTGGCGGGACTGCCGCCACTGGAAGTAGCAGATCGCGTCGGCGCCGCGCGCCACCGACTGGAGCGACCAGAGCCGGTTGAGCCCTTCCGGCTTCGGGTGGTTGACGCCCCGCCAGTTCACCGCGCCCGCCGCCTGCTCCATCAGCATCCACGGACCGGCCGCCTGCGAGCGCGTCATGTCGGCGAGCATCGCGTTGTACTGACCGCCCCACGGGTCGCGCGGGTCCGGATAGACGTCGACCGAGACGACGTCCTCCTCGGCCGACCACGCCCAGGCGTCCTGCCCCGACCACAGCGGCATGAAGTTCGTCGTCACCGGGATGTGCGGGGTGTACCGGGCGACGATGTCCCGCTCGGCCGTGAAGCACTCCATGAGCGCGTCGGACGTGAAGCGTTTGAAGTCCAGGACCTGGGTGGGGTTCCTCATGTACTGCGCCTTCCGCGGCGGCAGGATCTCCGTCCACGCGTCGTAGCGCTGGCTCCAGAAGGCCGTGCCCCACGCCTCGTTGAGGGCGTCGAGCGTCCCGTAACGGCCGCGCAGCCAGCGGCGGAAGTGGCCCGCCGTCTCGTCGCACCAGCAGTGCGTGCAGTACTCGTTGTTGATGTGCCACACGGTCAGCGCCGGGTGCCCCGCGTACCGCGCGGCCAGGTCCTCGGTGAGCGCGGCCGCGTAACGGCGGTAGACCGGCGAGCTGGGGCAGAACTGCTGGCGCGAGCCGTACCAGACGATGGAGCCGTCCTCCGCGCGCGGCAGCGTCTCAGGGTGTCGCGCCCCCATCCAGGGCGGCGGGGAGGCGGTCGGGGTGGCGAGGACGACCCCGATGCCGTGGCTGTGCATCAGGTTCATCAGCCGGTCCAGCCACTCGAACTCCCGGGCGCCGGGCCGGGGTTCGATCTTCGCCCAGGAGAAGACGCCGAGGGTGACGGAGTTGACCCCGGCCTCCTTCATCAGCCGGACGTCGTCCTCCCACACCTCCTCGGGCCACTGCTCGGGGTTGTAGTCGCCTCCGAAGAGGATGCGGCCACGGGCCGCGTCGCGCAGGGACGGCATGGCGTCTCCGGTTCTCCTGGGGTGGGGGTCTGCGGGGAAGGAGTGGCGGGGTCAGCCCTTCACGGCGCCGGTGAGCATGCCCTTTTGGAAGTGCTTCTGGACGAACGGCGACAGCACCGCGACCGGGATCAGCGCGAGGATCATCACCGCCATCTGCACGGCGAGGCTGTTGATCTGGCCGCTGCTCACAGCCGCGCCCATGGCGCCCGGCGGCACCTGGTGCTGGAGGACCAGCTGACGCAGGATCATCTGCAGCGGATACTTGTCGCTGTCCTGGATGTAGAGCATCGCGTTGAACCACTGGCTCCAGTAGCCGACCGCGTAGAACAGCGAGATCACGGCGATCACCGCGCGCGACAGCGGCATGATGATCTGGAGCAGGATGCGCCACTCGCCGGCCCCGTCGATGCGGGCCGCGTCGATGAGTTCGGGCGCCGTGTCCATGAAGAACCCGCGCAGCACCAGCACGTTGAACACGCTGATCGCGCTCGGCAGGATCATCGACCAGTAGCTGTCGCTCAGCCCGATCCCGGTGACCAGCAGATACGTCGGGATGAGCCCGGCGCCGAAGAACATGGTCGCCATCAGCGTCATCAGCAGCGGGCGGTGCGCGTACGAGTCGCGGCGGCTGAGCCCGTACGCGCAGAGGATGGAGACGACCATGCTGACGGCCGTGCCCACGACGGTGAGACCGACGCTGACGGCGGCCGCCCGGGTCACCGCGCCCCCGCTCAGCAGCTCCTTGTACGCGACGAACGTGATGTGCTTCGGCCAGACGACCAGGCCGCCCGCGTCGTTGATGGTCCTGGTGTCGGAGAGGCTGGTCACCAGGACCACCCAGATGGGCACGATGATGACCGCGCAGATCGCCACGAGCCCGAAGCCCTTGAAGGCGAGCCCGGCCTTCGTGGGCTCCTCCTCCCACACGGGGCGCGGTTCGATGCGCAGGGCGCGCTGGAGGCGTGTCTCGGTGCGGGGCGCCGGTTCCGCCCGCTGGTCCAGGAGAGTTGTCATTTCTTGGAGTACACCCCCTGCTCGCCCAGCATGTGGGCGACCTTGTTGGCACCCAGCACCATGGCGACGCTGAACAGCCCCTTGAAGATGCCGGCGGCGGCGGCGTAGCCGAAGTCGCCGGTCTTGATGCCCGTCCACCAGATGTAGGTGTCCAGGATTTCCGAGGCCCCCGCGCCGACCTGGTCGCGCTGGAGCAGGATCTGCTCGAAGTCGAGGTTGAGCGCGCTGCCCACCCGCAGCACGAGCAGCAGTGCGATCACCGGACGCAGCGCGGGCAGCGTGACGTGCCACATCCGGCGCCAGCGGCCTGCCCCGTCGACGGCCGCGGCCTCGTACAGATCGGTGTTGACGGCGGCGAGCGCGGCCAGGAAGACGATGACGCCCCAGCCCGCGTCCTTCCACACGGCCTGCGCGCTGACCAGGAACTTGAAGAAGCCCGGATTGGTCATCAGGTCGAAGCCCTCGTGGCCGTGCTCGCGCAGCCACTGGGCGACCAGTCCGGCGCCGCCGAACATCTGCTGGAACACGGTGACGACCAGCACCCAGGAGAAGAAGTGCGGCAGATAGACGACCGCCTGCACCCAGGCACGCACCCGGGTGCTCATGATCGTGTTGAGCAGGAGCGCGATGGCGATCGGGATCGGGAAGAACAGCACCAGCTGGGTCACGAAGATGACCAGCGTGTTCACGAGGACTTCCCAGAAGCGGTAGTCCTCGAAGATCCGGGTGAAGTTGTCGAACCCGACGAACGGGCTGCCCGTGATGCCCAGGTCGTACACGTCGTAGTCCTGGAAGGCCACGATGTTCCCGAGCAGCGGGACGTAGTTGAAGATCAGCAGCAGCGCGATGGCCGGCATCGTCATCAGGATCAGCGTGCGGTCGCGCCGCAGCCGGTGCCGCCAGGTGATCCCGCCCTGTTCCCTGCGGGGCCCGGGAGCGCCCCCGGCCCGCGCCCTGCCCGCCTTCCTCGTCTCCCCGCCGTCGCCGTCCCCGGCGCCGCTCCCGTCGGCCGGGACGCTCGCCCCGCCGGCGGTGCGGCCCGGGTCGGCCGCGACCGTGGCCCGTGCCTTCACCCTGTGCTCCCCATGTCGTGCTCCTGACCCCGGCCGCCGGGCTGTGCGTGCCCGGCGGCCCCCTCATGTCCCGTACGTACGCGTCAGTTGCCGGAGCCGTTCTTGTCGAGGATGTCCTGGTACCAGTCGCGCAGCTTGTCGCCGCCGCTCTTCTTCCAGGTGTTCACCGCGTCCTCGACGTCGCTGACCTTCTTGCGCCCTCGGCGGATGTCCTTCTGGAGGTCGTCGAAGGGGGTGTAGAGGGAGGCGTAGCGCTGCGGCTCGACCACCTGCATGCCGAAGAACAGGGGCTTCTTGATGTGCGGCGCCTGGCGCGCCATCCAGCCGGCGTAGTCCTTGGCCAGCTGCGGCTGGTCCGGGTAGGCGATGGAGGTGGGCGGCGAGGCCACGAACAGGAACGTGGAGGGCTGCGCCTCCTCGACGCCCTGCGGGGTGTACGTCGGGCTGCCGTCCTTGATCGTGTAGTGCGTGCCCTTCACGCCGTAGTTGGTGAGCATGAACTCCTCGGTGCCGAACGGCGCGGCCGCGTAGTCGGCGATCGCGAGGAACTCCTCGATCTTCTCCTTGGACAGCTTCTTGCTGAGGAAGGTGAAGATGCCCGCCGGGTCGTCCTGCCACAGCACCGGCTTTCCGCCGTCGTGGTGGAAGAAGTCCAGCGCCTGCATCTCGAACTTCGGGTTGGCGGTGGACTGTTCGGTGACCATGCCCTTCCAGCCGCCGGTGCCGTCGTTGTACATGACGACGTGTCCGCTGGTGAAGCGGATCTTGGCATCGGCGTCCTTGTTGGCCTCGGCGTCCGGGTGGACGTATCCGCCGTCGTGGAGCTTGCGGGCGAAGGCGAGCGCCTCCCGGTACGCCTGCGTCTCGATCTTGTGGACCAGCTTGCCGTTTTCCAGCTGCCAGTAGTGCGGCGCGTCCGGGAGCAGCCCGTAGATCTTCTGGATGCACGTCCACAGGTCGTCGAAGGCCCACACCTTCTTCTTGGGGGCCGTGTACTCCTTGCCGAAGGCCAGCAGGTCGTCGGCGCTCGCCGGGAGGGCGCCGGAGCCGGTCAGGTCCTTGCGGTAGAAGATCGCGTTCCCGATGACCGGCGTCGGCATGGGCAGGCCGCGCAGCTTGCCGCCGAAGACCGAGTACTGCCAGGCACCGGTGGGGATGTTGGCCAGGTTCGGGTACTTCTTGACGGCGTCACCCGCGAGGTACGGGGAGAGGTCGGCGAACTTCGCGGTGATGGCGTTGCGGATCTGCCCCTGCATGTTCCAGCCGGGGATCGTCATGACATCGGGGATGTCCGAGCCGGCCAGGACCGCGCCGATCTTGTCCTGGTACGTGTTGCCGTCCTGCGGGTCGAAGTTCAGCGTCGCCCCGACCGCCTTGTTCACCGCCGTGTAGTACGGGTTGTTCTTCTTCGGGACCGTGCCCCACAGCGGGGTCATCACCCGGAACTCCGAGCCCTTGCCCGGCACCGACTTGACCGAGACCACCAGCGGGTTGGGGAGCTTGGTGAAGCCCGGGCTCGAACCGTTCACGCCGGGGACGTCGGGCTGGACCAGGTTCAGCGGCACATAGCTCGGCACGACCTTCTTCAGGGCCTTGCCCGTGGTCGTGCCCTCCTTGCTCCCGGCGCCGGAGCCGGAACCGCCGCACGCGGCGAGCAGCGGCACCCCGCCGGCCACGGCGACGGCCGCCACCGCGCCCGTGGCGAGGAAGCTTCTCCGGCTCGGGGACGAGGCGGAGGGGGAGGAATTCGGCGTCATTGCGTCAACCCTTCGAGGCGCACCAGGTGCGGCGGTTCAAACAGGGAGGCGCCCTACGGTGTCGCCGTCCCGGGGAATCAGGGGCGAGAGAACACCCCGTCGCAAGCCTGTCGAAGCTCTGTCGAAGCGCTTCGATGTTGCAGCGAGGTTAAGTGAAGGGTCTCGGCCGCACAAGAGTCCGTTTACAGATTCCTCCGACCTGTTTTCCAGCGGCCCTTGGCGTGACCCGAGCGCACGTGCGGACGAGGTCGAGGACGGGCCCTTGACACGTGCGGGGTCGGCCGTCGAGCATCGAAGCGCTTCGAAAGATCGTCCGAGGCTGCACCGTGGCCCGCCCGACGCGCCGGCCCCGCCATACCTCCCACCTTTGATGAAGGATCCGCACGTGACGGAACAACCGCAGCCCTTCCGCGACCCGCGACTGCCCTTCGCGGAGCGCGTAGACGACCTGCTCCGGCGGCTCACCCCTGACGAGCGCGTCGCGATGCTGCACCAGTTCGCCCCGGCGGTCGAACGGCTCGGGCTCGCCGCCTTCCGCACCGGCCAGGAGGCCCTGCACGGCGTCGCCTGGATGGGGGAGGCCACGGTCTTCCCGCAGGCCGTCGGGCTGGGCGCCACCTGGAACGACGACCTGGTCCGCCGCATCGGCGAGGCCGTCGGCGACGAGGTCCGCGCCAAGCGTGCCCACGACGACCGGGTCGGCCTCAACGTCTGGGCCCCCACCGTCAATCTGCTGCGCCACCCGCTGTGGGGGCGCGGCGAGGAGGGGTACAGCGAGGATGCCGGGCTGACCTCCGCCATCGCCGTCGCGTACACCCGGGGACTGCGCGGCGACCACCCGCACTACTGGCGCACCGCCCCCGTCCTCAAGCACTGGCTCGCCCACAACAACGAGACCGACCGCGACACCTCGTCCTCCTCGGTCCGCCCGAGGGTGCTGCACGAATACGACCTCAGGGCCTTCCGCGACGCCGTCCGCGCGGGCGCGGTGGCCGGGGTGATGCCCGCGTACAACCTGGTCAACGGGCGCCCCAACCACGTGTCGCCGCTGCTCTCGAAGCACCTGCGGAGCTGGACCGAACAGCCCCTGGCCGTCTGCTCCGACGCCGGAGCACCGAGCAACCTGGTCGACTCCGAGCACTACTTCGACACCCACGAGGAGGCGACCGCCGCCGCCCTGCGCGCCGGGGTCGACAGCTTCACCGATCACGGCCAGGACTCCTCCGTCATGACCGGCCGCATCCGGGGCGCCCTGAAACTCGGCCTCCTGGACGAGCACGACATCGACACCGCCGTCCGCCGCCTGCTTCACATGCGCTTCGCACTCGGCGAGTTCGACCCCGGCCTCGACCCGTACGCGGACACCGACGCCCTCGACACCGAGGAGCACCGGGCGCTCGCCCGGGAGGCCGCCGAACAGGCCGTCGTGCTCCTGAAGAACGACGGGCTGCTGCCGCTCGACCCGGACGCCGGCCGGACCGTCGCCGTCGTCGGACTCCTCGCGGACGCCTGCAAGCTCGACTGGTACAGCGGCACCCTGATCCACCGCTCCACGCCGCTCGACGGACTCCGCGAGCGCTTCGGCGCCGACCACGTGGTCCACACCGAGGGCGCCGACCTGGTCCGCATCAAGTGCGCGGACGGCTGGCTGCACATCCCCGAGGCGGACCCGGCCGCTGACGCGGCGCGCGGCGCGGAAGGCGCCCTCGATCCGGCGCTGCTCGCGGGCCGCACCGACCTGCCGCCGCTGACCTGCTCCGACACCCCGTCCGAGCTGGCGCTCGTGGACTGGGGCGGCGGCGTGATCACCCTGCGGGAGCCGGACGGCCGCTACCTCTCGGTCGCCGAGGACGGCTATGTCCGCGCCTCCGCGGACGAGCCGGGCGGCTGGGTCGTCCAGGAGACCTTCCGGTGGGAGGCGGTGGAAGGTCATGCCGGCGGTCACCGCCTTCTGCACATCGGAACGGGTGGGTATGTCTCAGTCGCCGCCGACGGCGTAAAGGTTGCCGCACCGGACGAGGAAAATCCCGCCGCCCCCGGCACCGTCTTCGAGACCGAGGTGACCGAGCGCGGCGAGGACGCCGTCGCCCGCACCGCCGCTGCCGCCGACGCCGTGGTCGTGGTCGTCGGCAACGACCCGCACATCAACGGCCGCGAGACGGAGGACCGCGCCACCCTCGACCTGCCCGCCCAGCAGGAACGCCTCTGGCGCGCCGCCCACGCCGCCAACCCGCGCACGGTCCTGGCGGTCACCTCCGCCTACCCGTACGCCCTGGCCGACGCGGCGGCCACGCTGCCCGCGCTGCTGTGGACCGCGCACGGCGGCCAGGCGGCGGGCACCGCGCTCGCCCGCGTCCTCGCCGGCGACGTCTCCCCGGCCGGGCGGCTCCCGCAGACCTGGTACGCCTCCGACGCGGAGCTGCCGGACCTGCTGGACTACGACATCATCGGCTCGCGGCAGACCTACCTCTACTACCAGGGCACCCCGCTCTATCCGTTCGGCCACGGGCTCACCTACAGCGACTTCACGTACAGCGACCTGACCGCCGTACTGGAGGGCGACCTGCTGCGCGTCTCGCTGAACGTCACCAACACCGGCGCCGTCGCCTCCGACGAGGTCGCCCAGCTGTACGCACGGGCCGTGGCCCCGTCCGTACCCCGGCCGCTGCGCCAGCTCGTCGGGCACCGCAGGCTGCACCTGGCACCCGGGGCCGCCGAGCGGCTCGCGTTCACCGTGCCGGTCGAGGAGCTGGGGCACTGGGACGTGGCGCACGGCCGCTGGACCGTCGAGCCCGGCGCGTACGAGATCCAGGCGGGCGCCTCCAGCACGGACATCCGGGGCGTCGCGCTCGTCACCGTCGACGGCGAACCGGCCGGGCCGCGCCCGGTGCTGGTCCGGGGTCTGGAGGCGGCCGACTACGACGAGCAGCTGGGCACCGCGATCGTGGACCGGGCGAAGACGGACGGCGACGCGGTCACCGCGACCGCCGCGGAGGGCGAACTCCTCTTCCGGCGCTGCGACTTCGGCGACGGTACGCGCGGCGTCGAGGTCCTTGCCGCCGGCGAGGGTGACGTGCTGATCACCGTCGACGGCTCCACGGTCACGGTCCCGGTGCCCGCCACGGACGGACCGTACGACCACCGCAGCCACCACGCCGGTCTGACGGTCTCCGGCGTCGGCGACCTGCGCGTCGCCCTGCGCGGCACGGTCCGGCTGGCCCGGCTCGACTTCACCGGGGCGGGCGCGTGATGCCCCGCAGCCTCCCCGTTCCCCCCGATGCCTCCGGCAAGGAGTCCGCATGAAGTTCACCGACGGCTTCTGGCTCATGCGTGAGGGCGTACGCGCCTCCTACGCGACCGAGATCCGCGATCTGCGCGTCAGCGACGACCGGTTCACCGCGTACGCCGCGGTGAAGCAGGTGGCCGCGCGCGGCGACACCCTCAACACCCCGCTCATCACCGTCGACTGCTTCTCCCCGGCCGAGGGGATCATCGGCGTCCGCACCACGCACCACGCCGGAAAGGCCCGCCGCGGCCCGGACTTCGCCTTCCCCGGGCTCGACCCGGCCGGCTCCGGCGCCCGCACCCGGCGGGACGGCGGGGTCACCGAACTCACCAGCGGTCCGCTGACCCTGAGACTGGACCGCGAAGGACCGTACGGTCTGACCTTTCTCGACGCGGACGGCCGCCGCCTGACCGGCGCCGACACCAAGGGGACCGCCTTCGCCACCACCCCCGACGGCGCCCACCACATGGTCGCCCAGCTCGCCCTGGACGTCGGCGAGAACGTCTACGGACTCGGCGAGCGGTTCACCCCGTACGTGAAGAACGGCCAGAGCGTCGACATCTGGCAGGCGGACGGCGGCACCAGCAGCGAACTGGCCTACAAGAACATCCCGTTCTACCTTTCCTCGCGCGGCTACGGCGTCTTCGTCAACCACCCCGGCAAGGTCTCCTTCGAGGTCGGCTCGGAGTCGGTGGGGCAGGTGCAGTTCAGCGTCGAGGACCAGTCGCTGGAGTACTACATCGTCGCCGGTCCGACGCCCAAGGAGGTGCTGGCCCGCTACACCGCGCTGACCGGCCGCCCGGCGCTGCCCCCGGCCTGGTCCTTCGGCCTCTGGCTGACGACGTCCTTCTGCACCGCGTACGACGAGGAGACCGTCACCTCGTTCGTCGAGGGCATGGCGGAGCGCGACATACCGCTCTCCGTCTTCCACTTCGACTGCTTCTGGATGCGCGAGTACCAGTGGTCGGACTTCCTCTGGGACCCGGACGTCTTCCCCGACCCGGAGGGCATGCTCGCCCGGCTCAAGGACCGCGGGCTGCGGATCAGCATGTGGATCAACCCGTACATCGCCCAGAAGTCGGCGCTGTTCGCGGAGGGCGCCGAACTCGGCCATCTGGTCCGCCGCCCCAATGGTGACGTCTGGCAGTGGGACCTGTGGCAGCCCGGCATGGCCCTGGTCGACTTCACCAGCCCCGCCGCGCGCGAGTGGTACACCGGCAAGCTGCGGCTGCTGCTCGACCAGGGCGTCGACTGCTTCAAGACGGACTTCGGCGAGCGCGTGCCCACCGATGTCGTCTGGCACGACGGCTCCGACCCCGAGCGGATGCACAACTACTACGCGCAGATCTACAACAGGACGGTCTTCGAACTCCTGGAGAAGGAGCGCGGTCACGGCGAGGCGGTCCTCTTCGCCCGCTCGGCGACGGCCGGCGGCCAGCAGTTCCCCGTCCACTGGGGCGGCGACTGCTTCGCCTCGTTCACGGCGATGGCTGAGTCCCTGCGCGGCGGACTGTCCCTGTCGCTCTCCGGGTTCGGCTTCTGGAGCCATGACATCGGCGGCTTCGAGGGCACCCCGGACCCGGCGGTCTTCAAACGCTGGCTCGCCTTCGGCCTGCTCTCCTCGCACAGCCGGCTGCACGGCAACGTCTCCTACCGGGTGCCGTGGGAGTTCGGCGAGGAAGCGGTGGACGTCACCCGGAAGTTCACCCTCCTCAAGCACCGGCTCATGCCGTACCTCTACGGTGCCGCCGCCACCGCCCACCGCACCGGCATCCCGGTGATGCGGCCCATGCTCCTCGAATTCCCGGACGACCCCACGACCCGCACCCTGGACCGGCAGTACATGCTCGGCCCCGACCTGCTGGTCGCCCCGGTCTTCACCGAGGACGGGCAGGTCGAGTACTACGTCCCCGAGGGCACCTGGACCCACCTGCTCACCGGCGAGACGGTCACCGGCCCCGGCTGGCGCCACGAGACCCACGGCTTCGAAAGCCTTCCGGTCCTCGTCCGCCCCGGCGCGGTCCTGCCCTGGGGCGGCGACGACCAGCGCCCGGACGCGGACTGGCTGGACGGGCTCACGCTGCGGGTGTTCGGCGGCGGCGCGGAGGGGGACGGTACGACCGTCACCGTGCCGGACCACGCGGGTGCCACCGCCGCCACCTTCCGGGTGGTGCGCGAGGGCGACACCCTCACGGTCACCTCCGAGCGCATCGACCGTCCCTACCGCGTGGTGGACGAGGCGACGGGGGCGGCGGGGGAGGGCGCGGGCACGGTGACGGTGCGGGGCGCCTGACGGACGGAGCCGAGGCGGGGCGGGCGCGAGGGGGCGCGCCCGCCCCGCCTCAGTGCGTGCCCGCCTCCAGCGCCCGGTCGGCGGCACCCCGCGAGGTGTGCCAGAGCGTCGTCACCGGCTCCCACACCCGGATGCCGTCGGGCACGCCCAGGGCGGTCGCCCCGAACGTCACCCCGTAGTGCGCGGGGTCGGCCGCCACCGAGAGGCTGGGCACCACATGGCCCTCGGCCGTTCCCGGGGCGGCCGTGCGCACGGCCGCGTAGCCGTGCTCGCCCGGGGACAGCACGTACGGCCCGCTCGTCGCGGGGGGCACGGGCTGCGCGGAGCCGTCCAGGCCCCGGAACGTCACCGTCGGGACGCGGTCCACGGCGCAGGCCCGGCCGCCCTCGTTGACCACGGAGATCCGGGCGGTGTTCTGCCCCGGCCCGGGGCCGGCGGAGACCCGGAGGTCACGCTCCTGACAGGGCGTGGCCGCGCGGGCCGGTGCGGGGGCTGCGGTTGCCGCGGATGCGGCGGGGGCGGTCAGGGCCGCGGCGGCGGCAACGCTGACGGCGGCGGCAACGCTGACGGCGGCGGTGAGAACGGTGCACAGACGCATGGTGTTTCTCCCCTGGAGGCCGGTGGGAACCAGTCTCCGACAGTCTGAACCGCCCACCGGAAGGATGGCGATAAATCAGACATATCGATCCGGCAACGTGTCGCCGGCCGCTGGCTGCCTTGAGATATTCAGGATTTGCCTAAAACCCTTAGGCAGGCGCATGATGGCCGTCCCCGGACGAGGAGGCGACCATGGTGCGCGCGGGTCTGACCGCCGAACGCCTGACCAGGGCGGGCGCCGAGCTGGCCGACGAGGTCGGCTTCGACCAGGTGACCGTCTCGGCGCTGGCGCGGCGATTCGACGTCAAGGTGGCGAGCCTCTACTCGCACCTCAAGAACTCCCACGACCTGAAGACCCGGATCGCCCTGCTCGCCCTTGAGGAGATGGCCGACCGGGGCGCCGCCGCCCTCGCGGGACGCGCCGGAAGGGACGCGCTGAGCGCCTTCGGCGACGTGTACCGCGACTACGCCCGCGAGCACCCCGGCCGTTACGCGGCGGCCCAGATGAGGCTGGACCCCGAAGCGGCGACCGCCAGTGCGGGAAGGCGGCACTCGCGGATGACCCGCGCCATCCTGCGCGGCTACGACCTGACCGAGCCGGACGAGACGCACGCCGTACGGCTCCTGGGCAGCGTGTTCCACGGGTTCGTCAGCCTGGAGGCGCAGGGCGGGTTCAGCCACAGCGCCCCGGACTCGCAGGAGTCCTGGTCCCGCACCCTGGACGCGCTGGACGCCCTCCTGCGCAACTGGCCCGCGCCCCCTCACCCCTAACCCCGCGACCCCAGGTGGAGCCATGAGCACCGACCCGCCCGCACCCCTCCCGTTCACCACCCCCGTCACCCCCGCCCTCCTGCGCGGCGCGCTCGACGTGGAGCGCACCGACGCCGGGCTGCTCCCGCACCGCCTGCCCGCCGCCGCCCGCGCCCAGGCGCCGGACGGCCAGATCGCCCTGGCCGAGGCCCAGCCCTCCGGCGTACGGCTGGTCTTCCGGACCCGGGCGACGGTGGTCGAGCTGGAGGCGCGGCGGACCCGCACCGCCTACGAGGGCGTCCCGCCGAGGCCCGACGGCCTGTACGACCTCCTGGTCGACGGCGTCCTCGCCGGTCAGGGCCCGGCGAGCGGGGGCAACGTCCTCAATGTCGACATGTCCACCGGATCGACGGACTTCCGCTCCGGGCCGGTCGGGTCCGTCCGGTTCGACGGCCTCGCGGACCGCGAGAAGGACGTCGAGCTCTGGCTGCCGTACAACGAGCGGACCGAGGTCGTCGCCCTGCACACCGACGCGCCCGTCACCCCCGCCCCGGACACGGGCCGCAAGGTGTGGCTGCATCACGGCAGTTCGATCAGTCACGGCTCGGACGCCGCGAGCCCCACGGCCACCTGGCCCGCGCGTGCGGCGCTGCTCGGCGGCGTCGAGCTGGTCAACCTCGGCCTCGGCGGCGGGGCCCTGCTCGACCCGTTCACGGCCCGTGCGATGCGCGACACCCCCGCGGACCTGATCAGCGTCAAGATCGGCATCAACCTCGTCAACGCCGACGTGATGCGCCTGCGCGCCTTCGCCCCGGCGGTGCACGGCTTCCTCGACACCCTGCGCGAGGGCCACCCGGACGCCCCGCTCCTGGTGGTCTCACCCGTGCTGTGCCCCATCCACGAGGACACTCCGGGCCCCAGCGTCCCCGACTTCAGCCGCCTGGGCGAGGGCAAGGTCCGCTTCGCGGCGATGGGCGATCCCGAGGGCCCCGCCACCGGCAAGCTGACGCTCCGCGTCATCCGCGACGAACTGGCCCGCCTGGTGGAGCAGCGCTCGGCGGAAGACCCGCACCTGCACTACCTGGACGGCCGCGAACTGTACGGCGAGGCGGACACGGAGGAGCTCCCCCTCCCCGACGCCCTCCACCCGGACGCCGCCACCCACCTCCGCATGGGAGACCGCTTCGCGCGCCTGGCCTTCGGGGCGGAAGGGGCGTTCGGGCGTTCGTGAGGCCCGGCCGGGTGCCCCGTAACGCCGCCGGACCGGCCCCTGAGCAGGGACCGGTCCGGCGGCGGGCACACCGTCAGGCGCCCGGCGGCACGTGGGACGGGCGGCCCCGGCCCCGGGTCACCGAGTAACCGAAGACGCCCGCCAGCGCGGCGAGCACGCCGCCGCCGGCCGTCCACAGCCAGCGGCTGGTCCACCAGCCGGAGGACCAGCCGTCCTCCGGCTCACCGGCCATCGCGACCGGTTCGGCCGAGGCGTCCGTGCCGTCGTCCGAAGCCTGCTCGGCCGAGGAGACCCCCGGGACCAGCGGCTTCGACAGGCTGCCGTCCACGTCGGCGGAGCCGCCCTGGTCCTTCGAGTCGACCTCCACCTCGGTGCGCACCGGCAGACCGAGGTCCGCCTGGGCCAGGTCCACGACGGTGAGGCGGACGTAGTAGCTGCCCGGCAGCGGGTCGTTGGCCCACGCCTCGGCATTGGCCCGGACGGTACGCAGCACACACGTCAGCTCGACCGTGGCGGCGTCGGCCGCGGCGGTGCCGGTCTGCTTGCCGTACATGCACGCCTGGCGGCGGCGCAGCCCGTCGTACACGTCGACCTGCCAGGTCTGCGCCCCGTGCCGGGTGGCGCTCTCGGGCAGGGTGACCTTCGCCGTCACCGTGGCGCGCTGCCCGGCGTCGGCCGGGAAGACCCAGTACAGGTAGTCGCCGGTCGAGGCCCCGGCGGTCGCGGTCTCGCCCTGCTGGACGGCCGTGGCGGTACGGAAGGTGGTGCCGGCCTCCGTGGGGCCCGAAGCGTCGCCGGAGGCGCTGGGGCTCGGCGAGGCGTCGTCGGCCGCGGCGGCGCCCGCCCCGGTCAGCACGGCCAGGCCGGTCAGCAGCGCACCCGCGAGCACACGTCTCGTACGGGACATCAGCGGGTCCTCCAGACAGCGATGCGCCAGCGTGAGATCCAGCCGAAGAGCAGACCCACGATCAGGCCGGTCAGGGTGAGCAGGCCCAGCAGCCACCAGCCGTGGCCCAGACCGAACGCGGCGACGTCCGCCGCCTCGTCGGGTGCGTCCACCACGTCGACGGTCAGTTCCAGCGGCATGCCGGGCGTGGTCTTCACCGAAGCCGGGGCCGAGAAGGAGTTGCTGACCTGGAGGCACACGGTCTCCGGGGTCCGCTCGTCGTCGTCCTGCTCGGGCTTCGGGTAGCGCAGCCCGGACGAGATGGCGTCGGTGCGCCCGGTCCCGGACTCGGAGCCCCGGACGATCTCGCGGCCGTGCGAGGTCACCGCGCGCAGCAGCATCCCGTAGTCGTTGTTGACGGCGCGGTCGGCGAACACGCTGACCGAGGCGCGCAGTTCCTGACCCGGCAGCAGTTCGACCTTGTACCAGCGGTGCTCGGCGAACTTCTCGCGGTCGGTGTAGAGGCCCGGCTTCAGCTCGGGCGCGTCCGTGCAGCTGTCGGCGCCCTTCGTGGCGACCGGGGTGACCACGGGCTCCGCCGCCCGGTCCACCAACTGCTTGACACGACCCGACAGTTCGTCGGTGTGCTGGACGGCGGTGTACGTGCCGCCGGTGGCCTCGGCGATGCAGGTCAGCTGCTGGCGGATCTTCGCGTTGGGCACCAGGCCCAGCGTGTCGATGACCAGGTGGATGCCGCGCGCCGCGATGTCGCGGGCGACCTCGCACGGGTCGAGCGGGCCGCAGGTGTCCTCGCCGTCGCTGATCAGCACGATCCGGCGGGTGGAGTCGCCGCCCTCCAGATCGTCGGCGGCGCCCAGCAGCGCGGGGCCGATCGGGGTCCAGCCGGTGGGGGCGAGCGTGGCCACGGCGGTCTTCGCCTCGGTGCGGTCCAGCGGGCCGACCGGGTACAGCTGCTTGGTGTCCTTGCAGCCCACCTTGCGGTCGTCGCCCGGATAGTCGGCGCCGAGGGTGCGGATGCCGAGCTGGACCTGCTCCGGCACCGCGTCCAGCACCTCGTTGAACGCCTGCTTCGCCGCGCTCATCCGGGACTGGCCGTCGATGTCACGGGTCCGCATGGAACCGCTGACGTCGAGGACCAGCTCGACCTTCGGGGAGGCCTTCGTGGGGGTTTCGTCGGCCGATGCGGGCAGCGCCGAGCCGAGCCCGGCGGTCAGGGTGGCGAGCAGGATGCCCACCCCGACCGTCAGCCTTCTTCTTATGATCATCGCCGGATAGTAGTGAACATCAGTTCGCTATCCAAAACGGCGGGTTGCCGCTGTACGCGCGCACAGCGGCCCTTGACGACCGATCAGCCGTTGCGGTCCCCGCCGAGCAGCGGCCCGGCCGCCCGTTCCAGTACGGAGCCCACCCGCTCCCACACCGTCAGATCCCGCTCCACCGCCTCCAGGAGCACGTCCTCACCGGTGTCCCAGCCCGCCGCGACCGCCACCGGGTCCGCCCCCGTGGCCGCCGCGGCGGCGAGCGCCGCGGCGCCGAGCGCCACCAGCTCCCCGGCCCCCGGCACGATCACCGGCCGCCCGGAGAGCCGTCGCACGGTCTCCACCCACACGCGCCCCTGCGCCCCGCCGCCGATCAGCCGCAGCGGACGGCTCGTCACCTCGGGGTCCGCCGGGTCCAGACCGCAGGCCCGCGACAGCTCGTCGAGCGCCCGCAGCACGGTCACCACCGCGCCCTCGTAGGCGGCGCCGAGCAGTTGCTGCGGGGTCGTGTCGTGCCGCAGCCCGGTGAGGAGACCGGCCGCCGTCGGCAGGTCCGGGGTGCGCTCGCCGTCCAGATAGGGCAGCAGCACCGCCTCTCCGCCGGGCGCGGCGTCATTGCGGTCCAGGCCCAGCAGGGCGGCCACCTTGTCCACGGCGAGCGTGCAGTTGAGGGTGCAGGCCAGGGGCAGATACGTGCCGTCCGCCGCCGCGAACCCGGAGAGCGCGGCCGACGCCGGCCGGGTCCGGGACGCCGCGAAGACCGTGCCCGAGGTGCCCAGGCTCAGCACCGGGTGGTCGAGGAGCCCGCCGCCGCCCAGGCCGAGGCCGACGGCGGCGCTCATGTTGTCGCCGGTGCCCGCCGCGACCGCGATCCCGGCGGGCAGGCCCAGCGCCCCGGCCGCCGCGTCCGTCAGCGAACCGATCCGCGCCCCGCCGCTCGGCGCCACCTCGGGGAGCAGCGCCGGGTCCAGGCCGATGAGCTCCAGCAGCTCCGGGTCGTAGGCGCCGGTCGCGGTGGAGTACCAGCAGGTGCCCGAGGCGTCGCCCGGGTCGGTGACGGCGCGCCCGGACAGCCGCTCGGTCAGGAAGTCGTGCGGGAGGCGTACGGCGGCGGCCGCCTCGGCGGTCTCCGGCTCGTTCTCCCGCAGCCACTGCCACTTCGACGCGGTCATCGCGGCCACCGGGACCGAACCCGTGCGCGCGGTCCAGGCCTCCGGGCCGCCGAGCGCTGCGGTGAGGGCGGCGGCCTGGGGGGCGGACCGGGTGTCGTTCCAGAGCAGGGCCGGGCGCAGCGGACGGCCCTCGGCATCCAGGACGACGAGGCCGTGCTGCTGTCCGGCGACCGCGATGCCCACCACGTCCGCCGGTGTGATCCCGGACTCCTTCAGCCCGGCGGCGACCGCGTCGCGCAGGGCCTGCCACCAGACCTCGGGGTCGCTCTCGCGCGCACCGCCCTCGCCGGTGACCACGTGCGGGGCGCGGCCGACGGCGAGGAGGCGGCCGGTGGCGGTGTCGGTGAACGCCGCCTTGGTGGACTGGGTGGAGCTGTCCACACCGATGACGACGGTATGCGGCGGCATGGCTGACCTCATTCGCTGATGTATTTGATCGTACGCAAAACAAATTACGTGATCGAACCCGTCCGGAACAGGCCCCGTTCATGGATCGCGGCAGCGCCGCGCGGACCGCTCTGCTCCAGGGGCTTTACGTTCCCCGGGCTGCCCGTGCATGATTAGTCATGACAGTGAACAAATTGAGGTTCGGCCGCGCGACCGGCTGCGGACCCACGGCCCCGAAGGCGGCACCACCATGACGGAACGCTTCGCACCGACCCCCGAGGACAAGTTCACCTTCGGCCTGTGGACCGTGGGCTGGCAGGGCCGCGACCCCTTCGGTGACGCGACGCGCGCCGCGATCGACCCGGTCGACTCCGTCCAGCGCCTCGCCGAGCTCGGCGCGTACGGCGTGACCTTCCACGACGACGACCTGATCCCCTTCGGCTCCTCGGACGGCGAGCGCGAGGGCATCGTCAAGCGCTTCCGCCAGGCGCTCGACGCGGCCGGCCTCGTCGTCCCGATGGCCACGACGAACCTCTTCACGCACCCCGTCTTCAAGGACGGCGCCTTCACCGCCAACGACCGCGACGTCCGCCGCTACGCGCTGCGCAAGACCATGCGCAACATCGACCTGGCCGTCGAGCTGGGCGCCACCACCTACGTCGCCTGGGGCGGCCGGGAGGGCTCCGAGTCCGGCGCCGCCAAGGACATCCGCGTCGCGCTCGACCGCATGAAGGAGGCCTTCGACCTCCTGGGCGACTACGTCACCGAGCAGGGCTACGACCTGAAGTTCGCCATCGAGCCCAAGCCGAACGAGCCGCGCGGCGACATCCTCCTCCCCACCATCGGCCACGCCCTCGCCTTCATCGAGCGCCTGGAGCGTCCCGAGATGGTCGGCGTCAACCCGGAGGTCGGCCACGAGCAGATGGCCGGGCTGAACTTCCCGCACGGCATCGCCCAGGCCCTGTGGGCGGGCAAGCTCTTCCACATCGACCTCAACGGCCAGTCCGGCATCAAGTACGACCAGGACCTCCGCTTCGGCGCCGGCGACCTGCGCCAGGCGTTCTGGCTGGTCGACCTCCTGGAGAACTCCGACTACGACGGCCCGCGCCACTTCGACTTCAAGCCGCCGCGGACCGAGGACTACGACGGCGTCTGGGCCTCCGCCGCCGGCTGCATGCGCAACTACCTCATCCTCAAGGAGCGCGCCGCCGCCTTCCGCGCCGACCCGGCCGTCCAGGACGCCCTGCGCGCCTCCCGCCTGGACGAGCTGGCCCAGCGCACCGCCGAGGACGGCGTGGCCGGCCTGCTCGCCGACCGCTCCGCGTTCGAGGAGTTCGACGTCGACGCGGCGGCCGAGCGCGGCATGGCGTTCGAGGCCCTGGACCAGCTGGCGATGGACCACCTGCTCGGCGTCCGCTGACACCACGGGCACACGGAGAGGGGGCGGACGCACAGTGCGTCCGCCCCCTCTCCCGCGTACGCCTCAGGCCATCGCCGGACGCGCGTACGCCACCGGGTCGGCCAGCACGTCCGTCATCACCAGTGCCGCCGCGCCCCGCGCCGCGTCCCCCGCGACCGACGACGCGCGCAGCCGGCCCCCGCCGGGCGCCCAGAGCCCGGACACGACCCGGCCCGTCAGCTCCTCGTCGGCCGGCCCGGCCAGCCACGGCATCAGGTTCCGGTAGATCCCGCCGAGCACCACCGCGTCCGGGTCCAGCAGATTGACGGCCCCCGAGAGCACCCGCCCCAGCATCCGCCCGGCCTCCGCGACCGCGCCGACCGCCCGCTCGTCGCCCGCCCGCACCCGCTTCTCCAGCTCCGCGACCCCGAGCCCGCCGCCCCCGTCGACCCCGGCGGCCCGCAGCAGCGCCGCCTGCCCCGCGTACTGCTCCAGGCAGCCGCGGGAGCCGCACCGGCACTGCGGACCGCTCGGGTCCACCACCACGTGGCCGATCTCCCCGGCGAAGCCGTGCGCCCCGCGCAGCAGCTCGCCGTCGATGACCAGCGCACCGCCCACGCCGATCTCACCGGTGAGATAGAGGAAGCTGCGGATGCGGTCCAGGCCGCCGAACCACAGCTCGGCCAGGGCCGCCAGATTCGCCTCGTTCTCCGAGCGGACCGGCAGCTCCTGGTGGCCCGGATGCTCCGAGGTCAGCGCGGCGGCGAACAACTGCTCGGCCGGGACCTGGTTCCAGCCCAGGTTCGGCGCCTGGCGCACCGCGCCGCCGGAGACCAGGCCCGGCAGCGCCAGGGCCACGCCCACCGGGTAGAGCTCCTGCTCCCGCGCCGAGTCCAGGGTGCGCGCGGCGATCCGGGCGGCCCGGGCCAGCACCTCGGCGGGCGGGGTGCCCCGGTTGTCCAGGTGCTCGGTGAGGCGGACCCGGCCGGTCCCGGCGAGGTCGACCACGCAGACCGACACGTAGTCGATGTTGACCTCGACCCCGAGCCCGGCCGGCCCGGTGCGCGCCGTCTTGAGCGCGGTCCCGGGGCGGCCGGCCTGCCCGCTGAACGTCTTGCCGGACTCGGTCAGGAAGCCGGTTTCGAGCAGCTGCTCGACCAGCGAGGACACGGCGGCCCGGGTCAGCCCCACGCGCGCGGCGACTCCGGCCCGGGTCGCCTCGCCCTCGCCCTCGTCGCGGACGGCCCGCAGCACGAGGCTCAGATTGCTGCGCCGGACGGTGTCCTTGTCGGCCTTGGGCCCCAGCGGTGTGAGGTTGCTCTTCATATCGGACCCGAGCCTATGCGATTCCGTACGCCAGTACGGTCGGGCCGGGGCCGCCGGGCCCCGGCCCGCTTCAGGACGCGGACGCCCCGCGCTCCTTGAGCATGTCGGCCATGAGGTCGATCTCCGACTGCTGGGCCAGGGCCATGCCCGACGCCAGGTTCCGGATCTCCTCGGTCCCCGCCGCCGAGGCCGCCGCCTGTGCCATCTCGGCGCCCGACTTGTGGTGCGCGGTCATCAGCTTCAGGAAGAGGATCTCGGCGTCCCTGCCCTTGGCCGCCCGCAGCTCGTCCAGCTCGGCGTCGGTGGCCATGCCGGGCATCAGCGCGCCGTCACCGCGCGGGGTGAAGGAGTGCCCCATCCACGCCATCGGCGGTCCGGGGGAGCTCTTCGCCCGGCCCCACATCTCCAGCCAGCCCAGCAGCATGCCACGCTGGTTGGCCTGGGTGTTGATGATGTCGAACGCCAGCCTCCGCACCGCCTCGTCCGAGGTGCGGTCCCGGACGATGAACGCCATCTCGACCGCCTGCTGGTGGTGGACCGCCATGTCCCGCGCGAACCCCACGTCGGCCGAGGACTCGGCGGGCGCGGACGCGGACGCCGCCGCTGCCGGCGCCGACGTCGACGGGCGTACGAAGGTCAGCGCGATCAGCGCGAGAGCCAGCAGCAGCACCGCGCCGCCGGCCAGCACCAGGGGCCGCGAGGTGCGCGGCGCGGCCGTCACTTGGCGATCCCGCCGGTGCAGGCGGCGCCCGGCTCCGGGGTCTGCGGGCCCTGCACGTACTTCGTGAAGAACTGCGCGACGCGGGCGTCCGTGGCGCTCTTCACCGTGAGCTGCTTCCCCCAGGCGCTGAGCATCAGCGGCGCCGCCTGGTCCTCGACCGGGCTCATCAGCGAGTACGGCGTGGAGGACACCCGTTCGTTCAGCTTCTTGATGTCGGCGGGCTTCGCCTCGTCGGTGTACGTGACCCACACCGCACCGTGCTCGAGGGAGTGGACGGCGTTCTCCTTCGGTATGGCCTCGGTGTAGACGTCACCGTCGCAGTTCATCCACACCGGGTTGTGGTCGCCGCCGACCGGAGGGTTCATCGGGTAGTCGACCGTCTTCTCCACGTGGTTCTGCGTGAGCTTGTCCCAGCTCTTCTCACCGGTGACGGGCGAGGTCTTGGCCTGGGCCTCGGCCTTGTCCTGCTCATCCGCCGCGTTCATCAGATAACCGCCCCCGACGACGAGGCCGGCGACCACCAGGACGCCGACGGAGAGCGTGATGATGCGGGAGCGGCGCTCACGGGCCCGCTCCTGACGGCGGGCCTCCTCGAGCTTGGCGCGGCGGGCGGCGGCGGGGGTGTTCTGCTTGCCGGTGTTCTGCTTGTTGGCGGAAGCCATGACGGGTCCTTCGGTTCATCGGATCGTGAGACGGAGTGCGTACGGCAGGGGGAGCCGCCGCACCCGGGAAGGGGCACGGGGCGTCTTCCGGCCGTCCTAGGTCCGCTGAACCTGAAGCCGCAGGGGGTCGACCTCGCCGACCGCGTCGTTGGAGGGGCCCCGGATCGACCCGCCGCCGGTCAGGGGGCGGTGCGGGAGCAGAGCCACGGCCGCCGAGGGCACCGCCGCCGGACCCGGCTGGGCGGGCAGGACGACGGGCGCCGAGTGCTCCGGGGCGTCATGGCAGGAATCCCCCACGCCCCGGTCGCCGGGGGAGTCCGCCACCACGACCCGGACCACCGTGAGGTCGGTCAGCGTCGCGAGGGCCGATGCCGGGGCGTATTCGGGGGAGGAGTGGGGGCGTCCGGACTGGGGTGCGCAGCACGAGACGAGCGCGACCAGGACGAAGAGCCAGGCGAGCACGACCGGCGCACCGGTGCCCCGCAGCCGCTCCGCCCCCTCGCTCACCCTGTTCATCCCGCACATCGTACGCGGTGCGTTGAAGATTCAAGCAGTGCGTGGGGGCGGTGAACCTGTGGATCCACGGACGAGGGGTTCGATTTCAGCCATGGCGAGATAGTGTGCCCCGGTGACCACGCACTCGAACGTATCTGCGGGCTGGTATCCCGATCCGCACGGCGCCCCTCAGCTGCTGCGCTACTGGGACGGTTCCCGGTGGACGGAGCACACCCACCCCGCGGACGGGCAGGCCCAGGTCCCCGCGCAGGCGCAGCAGCAGGCGCAGGCGCCGCAGCAGCCCGCGGCCGTCCCCCAGCAGGCCGCCCCGCAGCACCCGCAGGGCGGCGGCTCGCTCTTCAATCAGCAGGTCCTGGTCGTGAACCAGAAGGCCAAGCTGATCGAGCTGACGAACGAGTACAGCGTCTTCGACCAGCACGGCAACACCATCGGATCGGTCGTCCAGGTCGGCCAGGGCGCCATGCGCAAGGTGCTGCGCTTCCTGACCAGCGTCGACCAGTACCTGACGCACCGCCTCGAAATCCGTGATGCGTACGGCCAGCCCCAACTGCTGCTGACCCGGCCCGCGAAGTTCATCAAGTCGCGGGTCGTCGTGGAGCGCCCCGACGGCCGGCCGGTCGGAGAGATCGTCCAGCAGAACGCCATCGGCAAGATCAACTTCGCGATCATGGCCGACGGGCAGCAGATCGGCGCGATCAAGGCCGAGAACTGGCGCGCCTGGAACTTCGCGATCGTGGACCACAACGACCAGGAGGTCGCCCGGATCACGAAGACCTGGGAAGGGCTCGCGAAGACGCTGTTCACGACGGCCGACAACTATGTCCTCCAGATCCACTACCAGCTGCCCGAGCCGCTGCTGAGCCTGGTGGTGGCGACGGCCTTGACCGTGGACACCGCCCTCAAGCAGGACGCCCGCGGCCTCGGCTGAGCCCGGCCGCACGCCCGACCGCCCGCGCCCCTCGTTCGAGGAGCGCGGGCGGCGTCGTGTCCGGGGACTGGTCTCGATCCAGGTGTTTTACTTGTGTAATACCTGTTAAAGTGAATGAGTGAGCGATACAACCATCAGGTCCGCCAGGCCCGCCGTCCGCCGGCTCCCGCTGACCGGCCCCCTGCGTCTGAACCGGCCGTCCGACATGTGGTTCAAGCCCGCCACCAGCGTCGTCGTGGCCACCGCGATACCCAACCTGGTGCTGCTCGCCCTCGGCCGGCTCGACCTGGTGATGTACACCATGGCCGGCTCGCTGTGCGCGCTGTACGGTCACAACCTCCCGTACGCCCGCCGTGCCGGCACCGTCGCCGGAGTCGTCCTCGGCATGGCCGCCGGTCTCGGCGCCGCCCTCGTCGTCGCCTCGCTCACCACGTCCACGGCCGTGCTCATCGCCGTCGGAGCCCTCCTGGCCGCCGGGCAGAAGCTGCTCTGCGACGCGACCCGGATCGGCCCGCCCGGACCGGTGATCTTCACCTTCGTGACCTCCGCCGCCCTCTTCGCCCCCCAGACGCTCGCCCAGGTCCCCGGCCACCTCGCCCTCACCCTCGGCGCGGGCGCCATCGCCTGGCTCGTCACCGTCGTCGCCCCCGCGCTCGTCCGCCGCGACGGCCCCGAACGCCGCGCCACCGCCCGCGCCCTCGACGAGGCCGCCGCCCACGCCGCCGCCCCCGGCCACGCCACCCGGCGCGCCGCCGTCGCCGCCGTGCACGCCGCCTGGCAGACCCTCCTCGCCGCGGGCCGCCCCACCCCGGCCCGCCGCGCCCTCGAACGCCTCGTCGTCCACGCCGAGTCCTCGGTCCTCGACGGCACCCAGGGCCTTGCGGAAGCCGGCCGGCTCCGTGACTGGGCCGGGCTCACCCGCGCCCGGGGCCCCGTGCCCACCCCGCCGCCCGCCCCGGGCACCGGCGCCGAACTCTTCGGCCTCGACGCCGAGCGCACCGCCCGCCGCGGTTCCCTCCGTGCGCTGCTGCGCGGCCTCGCCCCCGGGTCCCCGCTGCTCCCGGTCGCCGCGCGCACGCTCGTCGGCTGCGCCCTGGCCGGGTACGCCTGCTCGGCCCTGGGCGTCGGCCGCCCGTACTGGGCGATCGTCACCGCGGCCTCGCTCTACCAGGCCAACGTCACGCTCTCCTGGAACCGCACCCTCCAGCGCACCCTGGGCAACCTCATCGGCGTCCTGGTCTTCGCCGCCGTCCTCCCGGTCGCCCGGACCGCGCCGCTCGCCCTCATCGGCTTCTGCCTCCTCTTCGCCTTCTCGGCCGAGGCGCTGATCACCCGCAACTACTGGCTCGGCTCCGTCGCCGTGACCCCGATGGCGCTCCTCGTCCTGGAGTACGCGGGCAGCCACCCGGCCGGTGAGCTGATCGGCGACCGGCTCCTGGACACCGTGATCGGCGCCGCCGTCGGCTTCCTCGCCGCCGTCCTGGTCACCAACCGCCGTGCCACCGGCCGCGTCGAACGCGCGCTGGCCGACGCCGAGCGCGCCCGCGCCCACGCCGTGCAGACCCTCGCCGCGCCGGAGCCCGCGCCCGCCGCCCTGGACGCCGCCCGCCGCCGGCTCACCGGATCGCTGGTCGAGCTGCGCGAGGCGGACGACGCCGCGTCCGGCGAGTGGTGGCAGCCCGAGCTGTCCCAGGAGGCGGTGCTCGCCGCCGAGCAGGCCGGACACCGTACGCTCGCGGCGACAGCGAAACGGCAGGGGCTGCTGGTCCCCGCCCAGGAGAACGGAGCGGTGTGACCGACGACATCGTCGCCTCGGTGGTCCGGCAGTGGCGGGCCGTGAACCCGGAACTGGACACCGGGCCCATGGAGCTCATCGGCCGGATCAACCGCTGCTCCGCGCTGCTCCAGCAGGCCGAGGACGCCCCGCTGCGGGCGGCCGGGCTGACCCGCGCGGAGTTCGACCTCCTCGGAGCCGTACGCCGTACCGACCGCGAACTGACCCCCGGTGAACTGGCCCGCGAGACCTTCTCCTCCGGCGCCGCCGTCACCAAGCGGCTGCGGGTGCTCCAGGAGCGCGGTCTGATCGCCCGGCGCGGCGACGAGCGCGACCGCAGGGTCGCCTACGTCCGCCTCACCGACGAGGGCCGCGACCTGGTCGACGGACTGCTGCCCCGGCAGCTGGCGTACGAACGGGCGGTGCTCTCCGGCCTCGACGCCGAGTCCCGCGACCGGCTCAGCGAACAGCTCAGCGAACTCCTGGTGCAACTGGAGGGGCGCATCGGCGGCGCCCGCCGCTGAGGGGTCCCCCGGAAGGCTTCCCCCGCACCACTCGTACGGGCGGCTTCGTTCACATGTGCCCATCCATCGCCCTGCGGGGCGATTCTTCCTTATTCCTCCGCCCCGTCACTCCCCGCACACGCCCGAAGGCGGTGCGTGCAAAAACTCGTGAGCGTACTCCTGCGGGAGCGCTCGCGCAGGGGGTTGGAGGAATGTGCGAAAGCGCTGATTCGATCTGACTAAGCTCACGCGCAGTGAAGCCGAGTTGAGGTGAATTCGCGCGCTTGTGCCCTGTGTGCACACAAGCGCCGAATCTCCGGAATACCTACCGAATCAACCGCCAGAGGTTCAGATGGCCCGTGTTGAATCACCGCCGGCCGGCAGGGAAGCCCCCGTCGCCCGCGCCCTGTTGCTTCCCGTCGTCGTGATGGCGGGAGCAACCGCCGCCGCAGCGGCGCTGGTTGCCGAGCCCGCGCGGATACCAGTCGTCTGGTGCGGAGCTGTCGCCACCGTCGTGGTCGCCGCGCTCGCCGTGGAGATCGCCCGGCGCGGCAGGACGATCCGCCGTCGGGAGGCCGAGTACCGACAGCGCGTCACCGTCCTGGAACGGCGCATCGCCGACCACGACGAAGAGACCGTGCGCATCGGCAAGGAGCTGCTGCCGTCGGCCATCCACCGCCTGCGCGTGGGCAATTCGCCCGACGAGGTGCTGCGCGACGTGGTGGACTCCGACCCGGTCTACCGCCACCTGCCCGACTCCCAGCGCTCCCTCGTCTACACGGTGCTCGACATCATCGACAACGAGGAGGCGACCAGGGACTCCGCGCAGCGCGCCTTCGTCAACGTCGCCCGCCGCGTCCAGGCGATCGTCCACCGCCAGGCCAGTGAGCTCCGGGAGATGGAGGAGCACCACGGGCGCAACCCCGACGTCTTCGACGACCTGCTCCGCATCGACCACGGCACCGCGCTGATCGGCCGTCTCGCCGACTCCATCGCGGTCCTCGGCGGTGCCCGCCCCAGCCGCCAGTGGCCCAAGCCCGTACCGCTGTTCAGCGTGTTGCGCGGTGCCATGTCGCGCATCCTGGAGTACCCGCGCGTCGATCTGCACTCGATCGCCAAGGTCGCCATCATCGGCACCGCGGTCGAACCGCTCATCCACGCCTGCGCCGAACTCCTCGACAACGCCACCCGCTACTCGCCCCCGCAGACCCGGGTGCACGTCACCGCGGTCGAGGTGCAGACCGGCATCGCCATCGAGATCGAGGACGGCGGCGTCAGCCTCAGCGAGGAGGCCCGCGCCCGCGCCGAGAACATGCTCGCCAGGGCCCAGGCCGGGTCCAGCATGAACGACCTCGGCGAGTCCCCGCGCCTCGGCATGGCCGTCGTCGGCCGGCTCGCCCGGATGTACGACCTCCAGGTCTCGCTGCGGCAGTCCGCGTACGGCGGCGTGCGCGCCGTGCTCATCGTGCCCCGCGCCATGATCACCACCGGCCCGGCCCCCGGCATCGCCCACGGCATCGGCGCCACCTCAAGGCCCACCAGCGACATCGACCTCGCCGACATGAAGCACGTCGTGCCGCCCCGCGGCAAGCGCCGCAAGCCCAGCCCGGTGGCCGCCCGCCCCGCGACCGGCCCGGTGGTCTCCGAGCCCCGCCCGGCCGCCGCGCCCACCCCGGCCGTCGCCATGCAGGACGACGTGCCCGTCGTGACCGAGTGGACCGCGGGCGGACTCCCGCAGCGCCGCAGCCGCGGCCGCGCCCCGCTCGGCTCGCACAACCTCCCCGCACAGGCCGCCGACCCCACCGTCGGCCGCACCAACGGCCACGGCCAGAGCTACGGCCCCGGCCAGGGCAACAGCACGGAACCGCCCCCCGGCATCTGGCTGGAGGCGTTCACCAAGGCCGCCAACGGCGTGCCCCAGGAGCCCAGGGCGGACGAAGACTCTGACGACGCGTGGGACAAGGGAGATCAGCGGTGATCCAGCAGCGGGGCAACATGGACTGGATGCTCAAGGAACTCGCCGACGACGTCCCGGACATCCACCAGATCGTCGTGCTCTCCGCCGACGGACTGCGCATCGCCCAGCACGGCGGCGACCCCGACGTCGCCGACCGGCTCGCGGCGGCCTGCGCCGGTCTGCAGAGCCTGGCGGCGGCCGTCGCCTCCGAGATCCCGTACAGCGACGGCCGGATGAGGCTCGTCGTCATCGAGGTCACCGGCGGCTTCTTCTATCTGATGGCCGCCGGCGCCGGCGCCTACCTCGCGGTGCTCGCCGGCGAGACGGTGGACGCCGGGCACGTCGGGGCCCGGATGCGCGACATGGTCGTACGCATCGGCGGACACCTCACGAGCCCGCCCCGCCACGACGGGCAGGCCGGATGAACTCTCCCCGACGAGAACGCCGCAAGGCCGACCCGGCGCTGAGCGACCCGGAGAGGCTCTACGTCATCACCGGCGATCCCGACGGCAGCGAGCGGGCAGCGCTCGACCTGGTCACGATGATTGTCTCGAAGTCGGAGCCGTCACCGACGGTCCAGCCCGAGCAGGCCGTGATCCTGCGGCTCTGCCAGGCGCCGTTATCAGTCGCCGAACTCTCCGCCTACCTCAGCCTGCCGTTCAGCGTGGTGACCTCGCTCCTCACCGAACTCCTCGCCACCGGTCTGATCGAATCGCGCGCGCCGATCGTCCGCGCGACCCTCCCGGACCGGTCCCTCCTCGAAGCGGTGATGCATGGACTTCAGAAACTCTGACACGATCACGGGCCCCCGCAGCGAGGACGTCCTGCCCACCACGGCCACCGCCGCGGTGAAGGTCGTGATCGTCGGGGGGTTCGGGGTCGGCAAGACGACCATGGTCGGCTCGGTCAGCGAGATCCGGCCGCTGACCACCGAGGAGACGATGACGCAGGCCGGCGTCGGCGTGGACGACAACTTCGGCGTGGAGAGCAAGACCGCCACCACCGTCGCCATGGACTTCGGTCGGATCAGCATCAGCGAGGAGCTGATCCTCTACCTCTTCGGCACCCCCGGCCAGGAACGCTTCTGGTTCCTCTGGAACGGCCTGTTCGAGGGCGCGCTCGGCGCCGTCGTGCTCGTCGACACCCGCCGGCTCGAGACCAGCTTCGACGTCATCGGGCGCCTGGAGGAGCGCGGGGTGCCGTTCGTCGTCGCCATCAACACCTTCCCGGAGGCCCCGAAGTACCCCGTGGAGGTGCTGCGCGGAGCCCTGGACCTCCCGGAGGAGGTCCCGATAATCGACTGCGACGCCCGGCTCCGCGGCTCCAGCCGCGATGTGCTGATGACCCTGATGCGCTATCTGCACGGCATCGCCCGCCCGATCGGCTGACCCCTCCCGCGCACCCTTTCCGAACCCGTTCCGCGCGCCCCACCGCGCCCCCGACCGTCAGGCCCCCGCCCGACCCCTGGAGCGAACGTGACAACCCCCTTCCCCTACGAGCACGGCCAGGTCCCGCCCCCCGAGTGCCCGGCCCACGGCCTGGGCGTCGGGCCCGGCGGCCTGCGCCGGCTCTACGGCCCCGAGGCCGAGCAGGACCCGCACGGCCTGTACGAGAAGCTGCGCGCCGAACACGGCACGGTGGCCCCCGTGCTGCTGCACGGCGACGTGCCCGCCTGGCTGGTCCTCGGCCACAGCGAGAACCTGCACATGACCCGTACGCCGTCGCAGTTCTCCCGCGACTCGCGCCGCTGGCGGGCCCTCCAGGACGGCAGCGTCGCCCCCGACCACCCGCTGGCGCCGATCTTCACCTGGCAGCCGATCTGCGTCTTCGCCGACGGCGCCACCCACGAACGCCAGCGCGGCGCCGTCACCGACTCCATGGCCCGCATCGACACGCGCGGCGTGCGGCGCCACGTCAACCGGTACAGCAACCGGCTCGTCAACGGCTTCTGCCGGGCGGGCCGCACCGACCTGGTCGCCGAGTTCGCCGAGCGGCTGCCCATGATGGTCATGTGCGCCATCCTCGGCATGCCGGAGGAGTACAACGACCGGATGGTCGAGGCGGCCCGCGACATGATCAAGGGCACCGCCACCGCCGTCCAGAGCAACGCCTACGTGGTGGGAGCGCTCACCCGCCTCGTCGAGCGGCGCCGCCGCGAACCGGCCGACGACTTCGCGACCTGGCTGGTCGAGCACCCCGCGAACATGAACGACCAGGAGGTCGCCGAGCACCTGCGGCTCATCCTGATCGCGTCCTACGAGGCCACCGCCAACCTGATCGCCAACGTGCTGCGCATGGTCCTCACCGACCCCCGCTTCCGGGCCCGGCTCAGCGGCGGCCACATGACCGTCCCCGAGGCGGTCGAGCAGACCCTGTGGGACGAGCCCCCGTTCACCGCCGTCTTCGGCCGCTGGGCCGTCGGCGACACCGAGCTGGGCGGGAAGCACATCAAGGCGGGCGACGCCCTGATCGTCGGCATCGCACCGGCCAACACCGACCCCGTGGTCCGCCCCGACCTGACCGCCAACATGGAGGGCAACCGCTCGCACCTGGCGTTCAGCGGCGGCCCCCACGAGTGCCCCGGACAGGACATCGGCCGCGCCATCGCGGACGTCGGTGTGGACGCCCTTCTGATGCGGCTGCCCGACCTCGAACTCGCGGTGGACGAGAAGGAGTTGCAGTGGGTCGGCAACTTCATGAGCCGCCATCTGGTCGAGCTCCCCGCCGAATTCGCCCCCCGCTCCCCGCAGGACGACCGTGAGCCGCCCTCCATGGGACGCCCCAATGCCGCCCGCCAGGACTGGGAGGTCCAGTCCGCCGTACGCCACACCGCCCCGACGCCGGTCCGCGCGCCCCTGGACGGGAACCACGCTCCGTCGTCCGCCGCCCCGGCCGGGGCGACCGCGACGGTCGACGGATCGGCGGACACGCTCTCCGGCCGGGTCCCGCGTCAGCGCAAGCCCGGCGGCCCCGCCCGCCTCTGGCGCGTCGTGACCCGCTGGTGGAACGGCGGCTGAGGCCCCGCTCCGGCCAGGGCGGCCAACCGGTGGGCGGCGGCGGACACGGCGCCCCGTCCACCGGGCGGCCCCGCGCCAGGGCCCCGCGGACCGGCGAAGATCCGCCGGACGCCCCCGGGGCGACACGTACCATGCGGAAGCGTGAAGCTGACAATTCTGGGCGGCGGCGGATTCCGGGTTCCACTGGTGTACGGGGCGCTGCTCGCCGACCACGCCGAGGGCCGGGTCACGGCCGTCACCCTCTACGACACGGACACCGACCGGCTCACCGCCGTGGCCCGGGTCCTCGCCGAGCAGGCCGGGTCCGTCCCGGACGCGCCCGCCGTCCGCGCCACGACCGACCTGGACGAGGCCCTGCGCGGCGCCGACTTCGTCTTCTCGGCGATCCGCGTCGGCGGCCTCGCGGGCCGGGCCGCCGACGAACGCGTCGCGCTGGACGAGGGCGTCCTCGGCCAGGAGACGGTCGGCGCCGGCGGCATCGCGTACGGGCTGCGCACCGTGCCGGTCGCCGTCGACCTCGCCCGGCGCATCGCGCGGCTGGCCCCGGACGCCTGGGTCATCAACTTCACCAACCCGGCCGGGCTCGTCACCGAGGCGATGTCCCGGCACCTCGGCGACCGCGTCATCGGCATCTGCGACTCGCCCGTCGGCCTGGGCCGCCGGATCGCCCGGGTCCTCGGCGCCGATCCGGACCTGGCCCGCGTCGACTACGTCGGGCTCAACCACCTCGGCTGGGTGCGCGGGCTGTACGTCGACGGACGCGACGAACTCCCGCGACTGCTGGCCGACCCCGGGCTGCTGGGCTCCTTCGAGGAGGGGCGGCTGTTCGGCGCCGACTGGCTGCGCTCGCTGGGGGCGATCCCCAACGAATACCTGCACTACTACTACTTCAACCGCGAGGCCGTCCGCGCCTACCAGGAGGCCGAGCGGACCCGGGGCGCCTTCCTCCGCGAGCAGCAGGAGGGCTTCTACGGCCGGATGAAGGACCCGGCGACCCCGGCCCTGGCGACCTGGGACCGCACCCGCGCGGAGCGCGAGGCGACCTACATGTCGGAGAACCGGGACGTCGCCGGGGCGGGCGAGCGCGAGGAGAGCGACCTCGAATCCGGCGGCTACGAACAGGTCGCCCTCGCCCTCATGCGGGCCATCGCCCGGGACGAGCGGACCACCCTGATCCTCAACGTCCGCAACCGGACCACCCTTTCGGTGCTGGACGCGGACGCCGTGATCGAGGTGCCCTGCCTGGTCGACGCCAACGGCGCCCTCCCCGTCTCCGTCGACCCCCTGCCGTACCACGCGGTGGGCCTGGTCACCTCGGTGAAGGCCGTCGAGCGCGCGGTGCTGGAAGCGGCGACGAGCGGATCGCGCGCGGACGCGGTCCGGGCCTTCGCCCTGCACCCCCTGGTCGACTCGGTCTCCGTCGCCCACCGCCTGGTGGACGGCTATGTGAAGGCGCACCCGGGGCTGGCGTACCTGGGGGCCGCGGGGTCATGACGCGGCGTCCTCGGTGAGCGCGGTCAGGTCGGCCAGCAGCTCGGACGCGGTCACCGCGTCCAGGGCGTCGAACCGCAGGTCGTGCCGGCGGCTGTGCCAGTAGTCGTCCGGTTCGACGTCCAGCCACACGGTCTCCAGGGTCTGCTCCGGATAGATGTCGACGGCGCCGACCGCGATGCCCCCGCCGAGGGCGATCACCAGGTGGCAGCCGTCGCCCAGCCGCTTGGAGATCCAGCGCTCCACCCCGTTGTCCTCGGGATTGCCGCGCTGCCAGCCGTGCCGCTCCAGACCGAGGACCTTGCCCGTGGGCACCTTGAACCCCTCGAAGCGGCTGAGGCGGTGGCCGGCGGCCTCCGCCTCGGTCAGGGCGTACACCGGGCGCCCGAGCTGGGGGAACGGCTGCACGATCGCGTACGTGGCGAACACCTCCGACCAGCGGGCCACCGCCTCGCCCAGCCGCAACGGGTGCGGCAGCCGCACGGTCGCCCACTCGGACAGGACGAACGCCTCGTCCGCGACATCGGCGAAGCCGCCGCCCTCCGTCACCCGGAACGCCGTGGTCGCCCCGTCCGCCTCGCTCAGCCACACCAGCCGGCGCGCCAGGTGTCCCACCAGCGGGTGGCCGACGAACAGCTCGGTGAACTCCCGTGCCGTCCAGGAGCGGTCCGTCAGCATGGCGGTCTCCAGCCGGTGCACCTGGTCGGAGGCGATCGCCCGCACCTCCTTCTTCAGGGCCGAGAACCGCTTGCGCTCGGCCGGGGCCAGCTCCGCGTCGTCCCGCACGCCCGGCTTCGGCAGGTCCTTGCGGAGCTTGCCGTCACCGTCCCGGACGTAGGGCCGCAACTGCGCGTCGAAGCCCACGGTGAACGTGCGGCTGCCGTAGTCCACGACGGTGGAGCCGTCCGCGTCGAGACCTAGGTCGGGGACGAGCCGGTCCGAGAGCTGTTCGCCCGTCAGGCCGAGGCCCGCCGCCACCTCGGCGATCTTCTCCGTGGCCCGCGCCTTCAGGGCCTTGAACCGCACGCGCTGCGCGATGGTGTGCAGCTGGAGCAGCGCCGCGTCGCTGCCGATCGCCGCGAGGACGTCGAGCCCCTCGACCGCCCGGTGGTGGGCGTTCTCGCCGGGCCAGGCGCGGATGACCGGGGCCAGCCGGTGCACCGTGCCGTCGTCGCCCAGCAGCCCCAGGGCATGCAGGGCCCAGTTCTCCTTGGCGGGCATGAGCGCGGCGCGCCACTGCTCGAAGAGCGCCCACGCGAACTCGGCCGCCGAGGCCGCGTCCACCGCCCGGACCGCTTCGGCGAGCCCCGGATACGGCTCGCCGGGCGCGGACACGGCGAGCATGGTCAGCAGATGGCGGACGGACTCCGCCGGCAGCGCCCCGCCCGACGCCACCGCGAGCTGGGGCAGCAGCGCCGGGCCCGCCCACTGCGGGAGCTCCGGCATGGTGGTGGGCAGCGCCCGCTCCAGCGGGTCCGCGGCCAGCAGCCGGGCCACCGCGGCCGCCGCCTTCCCGCCGTACCCCTCGGCGGCTTCGCTCACCACCGCGTCGCCGTGCAGCCCGGCGATCAGCAGCAGCGCCTGTTCGGCGGCGCGCCGCGCGGCCCCGGCCCTGCCGACCGCGTCCGGCACGAGCAGCGGCGCCGCCCGGACGCCGTGCCGCTCGAACCACGAACGGGCTACGGCGGCCGTGGACTTGAGGCGCACCGCCCAGTCGGCCATGTGCCGGGCCACCCGCGCGTCGACGTAGGGCAACAGCAGCGGGGCGAGCGAGCTGGGGCGACGGGGCACGACGCGCAGCAGCAGGGGCAGGGCGCCGAGCCCGAAGCGGGCGGCCACCGGCTTCAGCGTGTCGGCGGCCTCCCACACCTCGGTCGGGTCCCAGGATGCGAGCAGGGGCGCGACGCGCTCCATGGGGCCGTGCACATAGACCCAGGCGGGGCGCAGGTCCGAGGCGTCGAGCCCGTAGCGCAGCGAGTCGAGCGTCCGGTCCCAGTCGTCCACCGCCTCGCGCCGGGTGTACCAGCTGGTGGTGGCCGCCCACTCCTCCCGCTCACCGGTCGCCCACAGCACGGCCTTCCCCTCGTCCGGCGTCAGTCCGGTGACGGTGAGGGGGCGCGCCGTGGTCCGCTCGCGGGTCCACGGCGGTGCGGTGAGCACGGCCGGAAGGGCGTCGGCGGGCGCGTCCGCGAGGCGGCCCGCCGGGTTCAGCAGCGGATCCACGACAGCGGCGAGCTCATCGTCCAGCGTCGGCAGCAGCCGCTCCACGAGGGGGCGGTGCCGGGCGATGTGCGCGCGGAGCAGGCCGGAGGCCGAGGCCGCCGGAAGCTCCGCGCGGTCGCGGGCGTCCGCGGCTAGCAGCCGCAGCGCACGTGCCGGGAAGCGGTCCATCGCGTCCAGCAGGGCCGGGCGGACCTGCTTGTCGTCCGCGTGGGCGAGCAGGGCGGCGAAGGCGTCGTCGGTGGGAAACTCGACGAGTGCCGCGGCCAGCTTCTTCATCCCGTCCGCGTAGAAGTGTCCCCGCTCCAGCTCCTTGGCGAGCAGGGGCACGATCGCCGTGCCGATGCCCTCGGCGGCCGTGGCGATGACGGCGGGGGACCGGTCGAAGCCGACGGTGTGCGGGTAGAGCGCGGCCTGCTCCGGTGCGTCGAGCGTGCAGAAGATCAGGGAGAGGAGTCCGGAGTCGAGCTTCCCGGTCGTCTCGGGGCCGGCGCAGAGCTCCGCGACCCAGCCGGACTCGCTCGGTGCCAGGTAGGCGGTGACGATCTCCCGGTGCGGGTCGGTGCGGCACGCGGAGAGCGCGTCGACGGTGGCCCGGTACGTCGCGTCGTCCGCGGCGGCGAGCAGGGCACGCACCCGGTCGGCGGCGATCCGGCCGTAGTGCCCGGACATGGTCTCGTCCGCCGCGAATCCCGCCCCCAGCCAGGCGTCGTAGCGGTGCGTTCCGCGCTGCATGTAGTGCGGCCGGATCATGAACAGCTCCACCGCCGCGCGGGCCGCGAACGGCAGTCCGTGGAGCCGCACCCAGCTGTCCGCCCACGCGTTTGCCGGAGGGGGCGTACAACCCCACCATCAGCGCGACCGCCGCCGCCCCGACGGGTGAGGGGTCCCCGCCCAGATGCCGGCGTGCCTCGGCGACCAGAGCGGCGTCGCTGCGCGGCGCGTCCAGATACTCCTGGATCCAGGCGTGTTCCTCGGCCGTCCGCTCCGCGACCGCGTCGATCAGCTTTCCGTCCGCCCGGGCCGGAGTCCGCGCGATGCCCCCGCGCCGGGGATGGACCAGGCGCCGCCAGCCCTCCGGGAAGACGAACGTGTCCTCCTCCTTCCACGCCTCCCCGATCTGCGACGCACCGCCCTCGAAAGGCTCCACAGCACGCACCGGACCGCCCCCTTCACACCCGTTGACCCGTATTCCACGGGTTTCGATCAGTGGTTCCACAGTAGAACCGACCACTGACAACGCAGGGTGACCGGGGCGGGGGAGGCCGGGGACGCGGCCCGGATCAGGGGGCGGAGACGGCCCGGGGCCCGTACGCCTGGGTCCACGACGGCGTCACGCCCGTCACCTGGCAGACCATCAGGAACAGCGGGATCGGCGGGGTGTAGGGGGTGCGGCTGTCCGGCTGGTGGATGAGCCGGGGGCGCACCGCGGGCACGCACGCCCCGCGCGCGTAGGCCACCTGCTCGGGCCAGTCCAGGTCGAGGTCGGAGCCGGCCGGCACGATCCACCACCAGCGCTCGCCGTCCGCGAAGACGCAGCCGGTACGCGGCAGATGGGACATCAGACGGAAGCCGTGGCGCGCGGGCACCCCGACCGCGTCGTAGCCGAGGCTCGCCGAGAGGGACGTGGGCAGCGGCAACTGCACCCGGCCGGTGGAGCCGGGGGAGCCGGCGGGCTCGCGGCTGCGGCGGTGTCCGAGGAAGTGGTTCATGGCGTTCTTCAGCATGAGTGCTCCGAGCCGTGCGGCAGTTCTGCCCAGACGATGCGGCCCGAGCCGTCCCCGGCGTCGCGCGAACCCCAGGAGCGGGCCAGCGAGTCGACGAGCAGCAGGCCGCGTCCGTGCTCGTCGTCCGCGCCTCTGCCGATACGAGGTCCGTCCGGCTGGTGCCCCTGGTCCTGGACGGAGACGCGCAGCCGCCCGCCGAGGCACCGCAGTTCGCACAGGACCCGCGCGCTGCCGGTGTGCACCACCGCGTTGGTGACCAGTTCGGACACGATCAGGACCGCGGCGTCGAGGGTGTCGCCGCCGGCGCGCCACTCGCCGAGCCGGGCCTTCGTCAGGCGCCGGGCGATGGCGACCGATTCGGGACGCGCGGGCAGCGCGAAGCAGTACCGGAGCGCTTCGGTCCCCGGGCCGGTCTCCGCGAGCCGGGGGATGAGCGCACTGCCAGGTGCCACGACCGAATCCTCACAGTGGGGGCTGTGTCACGCTTCGCGATCTTCGAAAAGGCCGAGGGCGCGACAGGTCAACTGGTTTCGCCCCCCAACTCTCCACCTGTCGCGAACACTTGGCAAGGGGCACTCTGAAAATTCCAGAGTGGCTGTGTCCTTGGCAGCGGGCGCATGGCACACTGCACCCACATACAGCGCATGGGGAGGTCTGAAGTGAGCGAACCGCGGTCCGCCCCGACCGTGGGCCAGGTCGTTCTCGGCAAGCGTCTGCAGGAGCTGCGGGAGCGTGCCGGTCTGAGCCGGGACCAGGCCGCCAAGGTGCTGCGTGTGACGGCGGCGACGGTCCGCAGGATGGAGACGGCCGAGGTCGCGCTCAAGATCCCCTACGTCCAGGCGCTGCTGAAGGCGTACGGGATCTCCGACGCGGAGAACGACGCGTTCGTCGAGCTCGCGGAGGAGGCCAACAGGCCGGGCTGGTGGCAGCGGTTTCACGACGTGCTGCCGGACTGGTTCAGCATGTACGTCAGCCTGGAGGGGGCCGCCAGCCTCCTGCGCATGTACGAGCCGCACTTCGTCCCCGGACTGCTCCAGACCGAGGACTACGCGCGGACGGTGATGCGCACCGGAGCCGTCGGCCAGACCCGGCCGGAGGACATCGAGCGCCATGTGGCGCTGCGGATGGAGCGGCAGTCCCTGCTGACCCGGCCGGACGCCCCGCGCCTGTGGGTGGTGATGGACGAAACCGTTCTGCGCCGTCCGGTGGGCAGCCTCGGGATCATGCGCGCCCAGGTGGACAAGCTCCTGGAAGCGACGGCGATGCCGAACGTGACCCTGCAGATCGCAGAGTTCTCCACCGGTCACCACCCGGGGACGTACGGGCCGTTCGTGCTCTTCCGGTTCGCCGTCCCCGAACTACCCGACATGGTCTACAGCGAATATCTGACCGGGGCCGTCTACTTCGACGCGCGACCGGAGGTGGCCTCCTACCTCGAGGTCATGGACCGCATGGCGGCCCAGGCCGCGACTGCACAACGCACGAAGGAACTCCTCCGGGACTTCCGCAAGGAGCTGTGATGACACCCATATACAACGGCATGCCCGCCGCTGACCTCGGCTCCGAAGGCTGGTACAAGCCCTGGAGCGGTGGCAACGGCGGCAACTGCGTCGAGGCCATGAAACTGGCCGACGGGAGAATCGCCATGCGCCAGTCCGCGGACCCCGACGGTCCGGCCCTCATCTACACCCACCACGAGATCGCCGCGTTCATCCAGGGCGCCAAGGCCGGCCAGGCCGACTTCCTGCTGACCTGAGCCGCCCCTCACGTCGGGCCCGCGCATCGGCGCACGTCACAATGGACCCATGTCCCGACGCACCTCCCGCTCCCGGCGCCCGTCCGCCGCGAGCCCCCGCACCGCCCCTCTCCCGGAGATCAGCGCGGCTTCGCCGTGCCCCTGCGGGCTGCCCGCGGCCTACGCCGAGTGCTGCGGCCGGCTGCACGCGGGGGCCCCGGCGGCCACCTGCGAGGCGCTGATGCGGTCGCGGTACGCCGCCTTCGTCGTCCGGGACGCCGGGTATCTGCTGCGCACCTGGCACCCGGACCACCGGCCCGACGTCCTCGACCTCGACCCCGGGCAGCGCTGGCAGGGCCTGGAGGTCCTGGAGACCACGGAGGGCAGCGCCTTCCACACCACCGGCACCGTCACCTTCCGCGCCCACTACACGGCGGGCGGGCAGCAGGGCTCCCTCCACGAGAAGAGCCGCTTCGTACGGCACGAGGGCGCCTGGGTGTACGAGACCGCCGTCTTCGCGGACTGAGAGCGGGGGCCTCAGACCGGCGCGCCCGCCGGGGCGACAGGCGCCAGCTCCTGCGTCAGGTCCTCCGCCAGCAGCCGCTTCGCGATCACGTCGACCGCGGCGCGCAGCCGGGCGTCGTCCGGGCGCTCGCCGTCCTCGCCCAGCTGCTCGTTGAGCCAGCGCGCCCAGGCGTCGTTGATGGTCCGGGCCTCGCGGCTGCCGGCCGCGGTGTGCTGGAACAGATGGCCGTCCCCGGTGAGGAAGCCCTCCTCGATCATGCGGTCGAAGACCGGCACCAGGACCTCCGGCGGAATCCGGTGCCGGGACGCGATCAGCCGGAGCCCCGCGTGGCCGACCATCCGGGTGAACAGCTCGACCTGCATCACCGCCCAGGCGCCCGCCATGTCGAGCCGGGTGTCCGACTCCACGACGATGCGCCGTGCCGTCTCCGGGTCCACCCGCCGCAGCACCTTGGCCACCGAGAACTCCAGCAGCTGCGCCGAGTCCTGGGTGTTCGGCGAGGCGAAGCCCTCACCCATGTCCGTCGAGCCCGCCCGTACCGTGTCGCGCAGCTTCACCTGCTTGAGGAACAGCGCGACGACGAAGCCGAGCAGTGCCACCGGCACCGTCCACAGGAACACCGTGTGCAGGGTGTCCGCGTATGCCTGGGCCAGCGGCTCCGACTGGGCGGCGGGCAGCGCGTGCAGCCCCTCCGGGCTCTGCGACGCCTTCGCCAGCACGGCGGGGTCGCCGCCCGCCCGGGCGGCCTCGGTGATCCCGTCCCTGAGGTGCGGGCCGAGGGCGTTCGCGTAGATCGTGCCGAAGACGGCGGTGCCGAAGGAGCTGCCGAGCGTACGGAAGAAGGTGACGCCCGAGGTCGCCGTGCCCAGGTCCGCGTAGTCCACGGTGTTCTGCACGGCGATCGTCAGGACCTGCATGGAGAGCCCGATGCCGATGCCGAGCACCAGCATGTACAGCGACTCCAGCCAGACGCCGCTGTCCGGGCCCATCCGGGAGAGCAGGAACAGGCCCACCGCCATGACGAGCGAGCCGATGATCGGGAAGATGCGGTAGCGGCCGGTCTTGCTGACCACGTTGCCGCTGAAGATGGACGCGGCGAGCAGCCCCACGACCATCGGCAGCGTCCGCACGCCCGACAGGGTCGCCGAGTCGCCGTCCACGTACTGGAGGTACGTGGGCAGGAAGATCATCGCGCCGAGCATGGCGAACCCGACGATGAAGCTGAGGATCGAGCAGACCGTGAAGACCGGGTTGCCGAAGAGCCGCATCGGCAGCATCGGCTCCTTCGCCCGGAACTCGACCAGGCAGAACAGCGCGAGCGCCACGATCCCGAGGACGAACAGGCCGATGATGACACCGGAGCCCCAGGCGTATTCGTTGCCGCCCCAGCTGGTGGCCAGGATCAGGGCGCTCGCCCCGACCGTGACCATCGCGATGCCCAGGTAGTCGATCACCGGCCGCCCGGCCGCCTTCACGGACGGGATCGTCCGAGCCGCCGCGATGACCACCACGATCGCGATCGGCACATTGACGTAGAACGCCCAGCGCCAGGTGAGGTGGTCGGTGAACAGCCCGCCGAGCAGCGGTCCGATCACCGTGGACACACCGAAGACGGCACCGATCGCACCCTGGTACTTGCCCCGGTCGCGCAGCGGGATGACGTCGGCGATGAGCGCCATCGAGGTGACCATCAGACCGCCGGCGCCGATGCCCTGGAGTCCGCGCCACACGATCAGCAGCGTCATGTTCGTCGCCAGCCCGCAGAGGAACGAGCCGGTGATGAAGATGACGGCGGAAAGCTGGAAGACGATCTTCCGCCCGAACAGGTCGCCGAACTTGCCGACCAGCACCGTCGCCACGGTCTCCGCGAGGAGATAGGCGGTGACCACCCACGACATGTGCGCGGCGCCCCCGAGGTCCGAGACGATCGTCGGCAGCGCGGTGCCCACGATCGTCTGGTCCAGCGCCGCCAGCAGGATGCCCAGCACGATCGTGGCGAAGACGATGTTGCGGCGGCGCGGATCGAGCACGGGCGGCGCGGCGGCACTCTGCGCGGCGGGGGCGGTCTCGCTGGCAGTGGTCACCTTTGCACCCTCACATCGCCTCGTGTCACCCGCATGCGGGGAACGCCCGGACGTGTCAGGCCAGCAGGTCCCGCAGCGACGCCGTCATACGGGTGGCGAAAGCCTCCCGTACGGGGGCGGCTACCCGGTCCAGCGAGAGATACGGGTTGAGGTCTTCCAGTTCCACCAGGAGCAGACCGCCGTCCGCCGTCCGGCAGGCGTCCACCCGCTGGATGCCGTGGTCCAGCGTGTTCCACTCCACGAAGGACCGGGCGAACGCCAGGTCCGCCGCGCTCGGCTCGTACGGTTCGAGGACCCACCGCCGCTCCGGGTCCGGGGCGTGCAGCGCGTACTGGAAGTCGTGGTCGACGTAATAGAAGGACACCTCGTAGCGGAAGTCGATCCGGGGCTGGACGAGCAGGGTGCCGTCGGTGCCCGGTCCCAGTTCCGGCGTCGTCACGAAGCGCAGGCCCACCGAGTCCGCGCCCAGCTTCGGCTTGACGACATAGCCCCCGGCGTCCGGCAGCAGCCCGAGGTCCGCCGCCCGGTCCACGGTGGGTATGACCGGGTATCCGGCCCGGCTCAGGTCCACGAGGTACTGCTTGCCCGCCATGTCACCGCGCCCGGTCAGCGGGTTGTAGACCCGGGTGCCCAGCTCCGAGGCCCGGGCCCGGAACGCGTCGTACGCCTCCTGGTAGTGCAGGACCGGGCCGCTGTTGCGCACGACGACGGCGTCGAAGCGGTCGAGCAGGGCGGCGGCGTCGCGGGGGTGGCAGAGCGCGAGGTCGAAGCTCTCGCGCAGCCGCGCCGTCAGCCCGATGTCCTCGTCGCAGTAGCGCCGGCCGCGCGCCTCGTAGGCGAGGTCGGTGACGAAGAGGACGGACGGGCGCGGGACGGCGGGCATGGTGTTTCCCCGGGGTGCGGCGGCGGTGCGGACCCGCCCATCCTCGCGGGCCCGGTTCCGCGCCCGCCCGCCGCCCCCGCGTTCAGCGGATGTGGCGCCCCGAGATCGCCCGTGCGATGACCAGGCGCTGGATCTCGCTGGTCCCCTCGAAGATCGTGTAGATCTTGGCGTCGCGGTACATCCGCTCCACCGGGTGCTCCCGGCTGTATCCGGCGCCGCCCAGGATCTGGACGGCCTTCTCCGTGGCGGCCACCGCGAGTTCGCCCGCGCGGAGCTTGGACATGGAGCCCTGTCCGGCGTCGAAGGTGCGGTCGTTGCGGGCCATCCACGCGGCCTGCCAGATCAGCAGCCGTACGGCCTCGATCTCGGTACGGAGGTCGGCCAGGGCGAACGCGATCGACTGGTTCTCGATGATCGGCCGCCCGAACGCCTCGCGGTCGCCCGCGTACTCCAGCGCGTATTCGTACGCGGCGCGCGCGATGCCCAGCGCCTGGGCGCCGACCGTGGGGCGGCTGACCTCGAAGGTGGCCATCGCGGCCTGGCCCTTGGCGGTGGAGCCCTCGCGGGCGCGGGCGAGGCGGGCGTCCAGCTTCTCCTTGCCGCCGAGGAGGCAGTGCCCCGGCACGCGTACGTCGTCCAGGAAGACGTCCGCCGTGTGCGAGGCGCGCAGCCCCAGCTTCTTGATGGTGCGGCTCGCCGCCAGGCCCTCGGTGCCGGGCGGCACGATGAACGCGGCCTGTCCGCGCGCGCCGAGCGCCGGGTCCACCGAGGCGACGACGACGTGGACCTCGGCGATGCCCCCGTTGGTGATCCACGCCTTCTGGCCGGAGATCACCCACTCGTCCTTGGCCTCGTCGTACCGGGCCTTCGTGGTCATCGCGGAGACGTCGGAGCCGGCCTGCGGTTCGGACACGCAGAACGCAGCGACCTTCGGGTCGTCCTCGTCGCCGAAGCACTGGGGGACCCACTCGGCGAGCTGGTCCGGGGTGCCGGAGGCGAAGATCCCGGCGACGGCGAGCGAGGTCCCGAACAGGGCCATGCCGATGCCCGCGTCGCCCCAGAACAACTCCTCGTTGGCTATCTGGAGGGAGAGCCCCGACGGGTCGCCGTACATGTCGGCCAGCGACTCGAACCCGTAGAGGCCGATCCGCGCGGCCTCCTGGATGACCGGCCAGGGCGTCTCCTCGCGGGCGTCCCACTCGGCCGCAGCCGGGCGTACCACCTGGGCGGCGAAGCCGTGCACCCAGTTCCGCAGGTCCTGCTGCTCCTCGGTGAGCGCGAGGGAGAAGTAGCTCATCGGCTCACGCCTTCGGGATGTCGAAGTAGCGCGTGAGGCCCGAGGCCAGGCCGACGTCACCGGCCACCTTCAGCTTCCGCATCATGAACATGGTGATGGGGTTGCCGTTGCCGGAGACCAGCTTCAGGAACTCCGCGTCCGCCATGACCAGCGTCGTACGCGGCTCCGCCTCCGAGCGGCCCTCGCTGACGGTGCAGGTGCCGTCCGCGATCGAGGTCTCGTAGACCACCTCCGGGTCACCGGTGATCTTCCAGCGGATCAGCGCCTTGAGCGACCCGGCCGCCTCCGGGCGGAACTGCTGCTTCATCCGGCCGAAGACCTCGCCGAGCACCCGGGCGCGCAGCTCCCCGTGCATGATCTCGGCGAGCTGTCCGGCGGACAGCCCCTTCACGATCCGCGCGAACTCCTGGGGGGAGACGGCCGCGAAGTCGAGGGCTGCCAGTTCGTCGGTGACCTTGCCGCTGCTGTTGTCGGCCACGCCAGTTCCTTACTCTGGAGTAAACTTACTTTTGAGTAAGGTAAGGGTGCGGCGGTCTCTTCGCAAGGTGTGGCGCGGGTCGCTCCGCGCGGTCACCAGGCGGAACCGGGGCGCACCACCAGCCGGGGGTGATGGGCGGCGAGCACCTTGTTGGCGCGGGCCAGTTCCGACAGGGCCTGCTCGCGGTCGGCCTGGTCCTCGATGCCCAGCCGGGGGCCGCGGAACCTGCGGACCTCGCGCGCGGCGCAGTCGGCGTCGAACTCCGCCCGGAGGATGTGCGCGGGGGTGCAGGCGCCGATGAGCGCGGCGATGCGGTCCGGGATCGGGACGGGGACGAGGAGGTGCGAGGCGGTCATGGGGGGTTCCCTCTCGATGGTGGCCAGGAGGTCGGGCGTCGGACCGCCGGGTGGGCGGGCCGACTCCACTCCATATAACGAGACGCAGTTCCTGGTTTCTCGTTGAGTACGTCTCCGTGTGGCAACCGTTTGGGAATGACCGGCTATTTCCCCTTACCTGCAAGTAGGTTGACGTCGCGTGAAGTGCTCGTCGGGCCGAAGGTGCGTCGCGCGCTGTTCAGATGGGTGTGTCGTTGCTGCGGGCGCGCAGCTGCATGGCGCGGAGCACGGTCTCCGTCGAGAACCGCGCCTCCGGATCGACCAGTTGATCGCCGAAGATCGATTCCAGATTGCGCATCCGGTAGCGGACGGTCTGGGGGTGTACGTCGAGCAGCTCGCCCATCTGGGCCGCCGTGCCCCGGGTGTCGAGCCAGATCCTGAGGGTTTCGATGAGCCGTTCGCGCCGGTTGGCGCTGATGTTGGCCATCGGGGCGAGTTCACGGCGCGCGAGCTGGTCGAGGAGGACCGGGTCGGAGAGCAGCCACAGGGTGATGAGGTGGTCGTCGCAGAGGATGGCCGGCGCGTCGTCGATGACGCCCGCGTCCACGAGTTCCAGTACCCGCCGGGCCCAGCGGATCGAGTCCGAGGCCAGCGACGAGGGGACGGTCAGGCCGATGGCGGCCCGGACGCCCGGCAGCGCGTGTTCCAGCATGCGTCTTCGCATGTCGTCGAAGGGGCCCGGAATCAGTAAGTGCGGCTGCGGGTCGGTGAAGTCGACGAGTACGTCGCGGTCGATCGCCAGCCGGTCCAGATCGGGGGACGGTCGCACGGCGACGAGCGTCACCTCGTCCGGGAGTGTCCAGCCGGTCTGCTCGCACAGCTCGGCGATGGCCACCCGCGGCACCGGCCGCCCGGCGAGGATCAGATGGAGCAGCCTGCGCCGCAGGGTGTCCGTGTGGTCGTCGGAGGCGGACCTCACCTCCAAGTACCCCTCGCGCGACAGGGCCTCCAGCTCGTCCACGTAACTGAACAGCGCGTCCGCGAACGTCAGCATCATGGTGGGGGAGAGGTTGTAGCGCCTGCCGATCTTCTTCGCCCGGCGCAGCGCGACGCGGGCGCCCAGCCGGTACGCCCCCTGCAACTGGTCCAGGCTGCGCCCCTCGTACGCCTCGAACCGGCCGAACCTGCGGCACATCTCGTCGCGCAGGGCGGAGGGGGCGGCCGGTTCGGCGACCTGGTCCACGAACACGGAGATGCTCTGCTCCACGCCGACCCGGATGCCCTGGCCGTACGGGCCGTCGAGGAGGCGCGCGTACTCGGGATAGGCGCGGGTGACCTCAAGGCCGATCTCCTTGATGAGGCTGGGCAGTTCGGGCCGCACGATCGTGGCGAACTCCTGCGGCAGCGGTCCCAGCGGCTCGCCCAGCTCCGAGGGTTGCGCAACTCCCGGCATACCTTGACCCCTTCTTGCTCTTCGGCGCCCGATGGGGGGTGACGGACGGGAGAGCGCTCCCAACCGTCCTCAGGTGCGTACCAACGTCGGTTGCCGAAGATAGTCCACGCGTGTGGCCCTGAACACAGGCAGGACAAGACGAAATGTAGGGGGCACGTATCGGCTGGTTTCGGCCACCTGTCCGATCGGCCGCCGCGCTAGAGTCCGGCTCGCGGATCACTCGTGCGGTACTGATGCGGGGGACCGGATTCCGGTAATGCGGCGGTGGCTCCGACGCGTACTTCCGGCCCCCCGGGCAATGCCCCGCTCGCTATTCGCGGTGAATTCCACTGCGTCGGCGGGGGGAAGTCAAGAGCGCGGTGATGCGCCGGGCGCGCCGGGCGGCGGTGGTGGGGCAGGGTCCACGGCAGGGCTGTGACGTGGGGCGTTGGGAGGCGGTGGGGGCCGTTCCCTCATCGGGTGAGCAGGGGCGGGGGCGTCCGCCCCGGCGGAACCACTCACTTCTCGATAAAAAATCAGCAGGCCGTACTCGCTGCGCAAGCAATTTCTGAGAGGGAACGATGATTGTGGAGATTCTTTGTTCCGGTGTGTTGCGGAGCGACATTACCCGCCCGTAGCGTCATCGCCGAACGCAAGAGGTCGAGCAGCCCGTCAGGTCGGACTGCCACATTCCTGTCTCGTGACCCCCCGCCCCGGGAGCGCCGCTTACCCGGCCGGAAGTGGCCCCCCGGGGTCGGTCACACACCCTCGAAGGGAACCGGATTCCGTGAACACCCTTGCACGTAGAGCCGCAATCATCGTCACCGCCGGTGCCGCCGCCCTCGGGATGGCGGTCACCACCGCCTCCGCCGGCACCACGTCCTCGTGGTCGGCCTCGCCCAGCGGCCCGTACACCGCCCACGCGGTCAGCCCGACGCTGGACGTTCCGGCGGCCAGCCTGGAGTGTGCCTCCTCCGATGTGACCGACGGAACCGTCCACGCGACCAGCGCGGACGGTACGAACATCGCGACCATCGACGACATCACCTTCACCGACTGCAGTGTCGGCGGGCTCGGCTTCGACGTCTCGATGACCGTGTCGCCGTGGACGATCAACGTCACCGGGGTGAACTCCTCGAACGCCAACCGGGTCGACGGCACCGTCACCGGCATCGCCGCCCACATCGAGGGCTTCGGCTGTTCCGCCGACTTCACCGGCACGGTGAAGGGGTACTACGACAACAGCACCGGCGACCTGGTCATCGATGGCACCGGCAATGGTCTGAAGGCCTCCAACGCCGACTGCCTCGGCCTGATCAACGACGACGATGTGGCGGCCTTCAACGCCTCGTACCACGTCAAGATCACCTCGACCGGCACGTCGCCGGTGATCACCACGCCGTAAGGCTGATGGAGCACACAGGATCGGGCCGGCCGCGGAGCCTCTCCGCGGCCGGCCCGGCCTTCTCGTTGGGGGCGTCGTGCGTATGGCGTCCCGACTGTGAGGATGTGATGTCGTGAAACCTCGTGTGTCATCGCGACCGCCCTTGTCGCGGCCCTCGGCGGCGCTGTCTCCCCGGCCGATCGCCGGTATCCCGTGGCAGGTCTGGGCCAGTGGCCCGATCCCCTCGAACCCGAACCTCGAGGGCTCCTTTACCGGGCTCTTCGACAACACCACCGGCGAGCTCGACTTCGACGGAGACCTGATCATGTCCAAGGCCGCCTGCCTCGGGCTCGTCAACGAGTAGGAGGTGGTCCACTACAGCGCCAGATACCACGTGACCGGCTAGGCGCAACCCGGTACGAACCGCCGCTCGCACCCCGTGGAGGACACCCCCGATATGCACACCCAGATACCCGCGGCCCGCGCGGGGCGCTCCGTGAAGGTCGCCTCCGTCGCCGGACTGGCCCTGCTCGCCGGGCTGTTGTCCGGAGGAGGGTCGGCGGCCGACGAGAGCCCGGGGCCCGTCAGCCTGGCCGCAGCCTGCGGAACCGAGGACAGTGATGCGGCGGCCGTGGCGGCCACCGTGGCCCTGTCGGTGGATGTCCCGGACACGGGTGAGGTTGACCGGCCCGTACAGCCGGGGCCCGTCTCGTTCGCCCTCACGCTCTCGCGCGCCGATCTCGCTGGGCTCTTGCCGCAGGGCGCCGAGGCGGTCGTGAGCCGGGCCGCGCTCAAGGTGAAGGTCGACCAGAACGGCGAGTCCGCCGTGGCTTCCTGGGAGCTCAACGCGCCGAGCACGTCCCTGCCGGCCGACGGCGATGTGACGCTCGTCCACACCGGTGAGGTCCCCTACGTGACGTTCGGGTCCGCGGGCGATGTCGACTTCTCGGTGGGGGAGTTCACGGTTGAGCTGCGCTCCGCCACGGCGGCGCCCGAGGAGAGCGCACCGGCTCTGGCCACGGTGACGTGCCGGCTGAAGGAGGGGGAGAACGGACATGTCGCGACCACGCACGTGACCGCTGCCGGCGGTAGTGAGCCGTCCGGCTCCCCGGAGACGCCGGCCGTCCCGGCAGGCGGTGGAGCCGGAGCGAGGGACAAGGGCATCACGGTGGAACCCGCGGCCGCCGACGAGGAGGATCCCGACTTCTGCCCCGTCGAACCGCCGACGGGGGACGTGGACGCGAGCGAAGCACCACAACCGCCGCCGGGCGCGCCCGTCAAGGTTACGGAACTACCCGGCGTCTTCATGTGTGCCAACGCGGTGGGCCTGGCCAACGTGCAGAAGTTGAACGGGGCCATGATCATCAATGACCTCGATGCCCCGGCGCTCATCAGCGTCATGTCGTCGAAGCGCATAGCAAACCGAAAGGCGAGTGAGGCGGGTGGTCTGTACACCCGAATCGACTCGCTCGCAAACCTGAAGCTCCCGGATGCCGAGTCCACCTTCCTCACCTTCGGGTTCCAGCCGGTGACGGCAAAGGTGACTTTTGAGAACGGACCTATGACCATCTCCATAGGCAGCATCAATCCGGGCACGGGGAAAGTCGATTTCTCCAGGGTCTACTTCCGGCAGTCTCTGCGCCTCCATGACGTGAAGGTCAACGGCACCCCGCTGGATGTGGGAAACAACTGCAGGACGGCGACGCCGTTCAAGGTGGTGCTGGACGGGGGCGATTCGTACAAGAACGTGGCCATCGGGGGCCTTCTGGAAGGTGAGGTCGACATCCCGCCCTTCACCGGCTGCGGCACGGGCGGCGAGGACCTGAACCCGCTCTTCACCGCATCCCTCTCCGGGCCAGGAAACCGGGTTTTCATGAATCAGGCTTCGACCTGCATTCCGACCAACCCCACTCGCTCGTACTGCCCACCCCCTCCGGCGGAGCTACCCGGAACGAAGCCCGCCACGTAATCCACCCGGCACACTGAAGGGGCCGCCTCCACGAGGCGGCCCCTTCAGGGCTTCACGGCGCGGGAGCGGCTACCGCACGGCCGAGTGCCAGTACTGCGCCAGCAGCTTGCCCGCGTTGGGCGCCTGGTCGCGCGGCCTGTTCATCGTCGCCACGTACGTCTGCGCGTCGTCGAGCGTGACGTTGTTGTTGCCGGAGGCCGACGGCAGGCCCGTCTTCAGATTGACGGCCCAGTTCAGCGCGCCGAGCAGACCGCAGCCGTTGGTGCCGGGCACCGCGTACGTGGTGTCGGTCTGGGTGGCACCGAGCAGGTTGAGCCGGTTCATCTGGCCGGCCGTGTCCGGAGTGCCGTCGCCGGCGAACTTCTCGCTGGAGATGGCCGGCTGGGTCGCGTTCTGCGGCTTGAGCAGGATCGGGTCGGAGGAGGAGCCGATGTAGCACTTGTCGCCGAGGAGCGGGTTCTCCAGGTGGATGCGCACCGGGAGCGTGAGGATCGGCTTGCCGGTCGTCGTGCCCGCCACGAGCTGGAAGCCGGTCGGGGTGTTGACCGACTCGATGGTCGCCGTCACCCGGTTCAGGTTGACGTCGGTGAGCGTGTTGCAGATGCCGGTGATGACGGGCACGTCATTCGGGCACATGAGGCCGAGCAGGCCGCCCGGCACCTTCGCGGAGTCGGCGATGAGCGCGCCGCCCGCCGGGGAGACCACAGTGGACGTGCCGCCCGGGTGGTTGACCACGCCGACCTGGAGGTCGCTCGCGCCCACCGGCACCTCGGTGTTGCCGAGCTTGATGGAGCCGCTCGCCGAGTGGGACGACACACAGATCGCGGTGTCCGTCGCCCCGTCGGCCGCCAGCATCGCCGGGTCGTCGACCGGGCAGCGGCTGAAGGGCGCCCAGCTTCCGTTCAGCGTCGTGGTGGCGGCCGTGGCCGTGCCCATCGACGCGACGGCGGCGAGCGCGGTGAAGGAGGCCAGCAGCCCCACACGTACCCGGTTCGAGGTTCTCATGTCTTCCCCTTGTTTCCGATGTGCGCAGCGAATTGAGCACGGAATGCGGAATGCGGGTGCCGGGACGGCGTCGGACGGAGCCGGTACGAAATCCCATTCACCGAGCCGTGAGGTTACTGGCGGGAAACACCGGTACACAATGCCGTCGTATGAGAATCTACGGACGGGGTGCATATCTCCGTCAGTGATGAGTACGAGATCCGGCCTTCTTGTCACTTCCTGCGCAGACCTTCGCGGGCCCTGCGGTGACTCCGGCCGGTCAGATATGCGGAATCTCGCCTGCCACTTGTGTATTCGAGCCGGTCCCGAGCACTTCTCGATGCGCTGCGCGGCGCACGAGCCCTGCGGGCCGGCCCCGGAACTTGTCACCCGGAGACAGTTTTTCCGGCCGTTCTGCTCAGTCGATGAGAAAGAATCACCCCCTTCGCGCTCTCGCGCGAAAACTTGATGACCTGGTATTGCGGCCCAGGTTACCCACCCGTAGCGTCGCCTCCGTCAGTAACTCCTCCGGCGCGTCCGGAGATTGCTCACCCGTCGGCAGAGGGCCCGGACGCATGTCCGACCCTCTGGGCCGCGGGGTTCCGGCCTGCACCGACGGACGGCAGTGCGCAGTACTTCACAAGATCGGAACCGGAATTTGTCACCCGATGACAAACGGACCGGATCTTTGCGAATGGGCTGTTCAAGGGCTTGTCCTGGCGGTGCCGGTGAACTTAACGTGCGCCCCTCGGCGCACTTCTGTCACTTCGTGAGCGCATGCAGGAGGTGGGATGGGAATCGAAGTAGTGGTCGAAGGGCTCACCAAGTCTTTCGGCAAGCAGAACATCTGGCAGGATGTGTCGCTCACGCTTCCCGCAGGCGAGGTCAGTGTCATGCTCGGCCCGTCCGGGACGGGAAAGACGGTGTTCCTCAAATCCATCATCGGCCTCCTCAAACCTGAACGCGGGCGTGTTCTCGTCAACGGCGTCGACATGGTGAACGGCTCCGAGCGGGACATCATGGAGACCCGCAAGCTCTTCGGTCTCATGTTCCAGGACGGCGCCCTTTTCGGGTCCATGTCGCTTTTCGACAACATCGCGTTCCCGCTCCGGGAGCACACCCGCAAGAAGGAATCCGAGATCCACCGCATCGTCATGGAGCGGATCGACGTCGTGGGCCTCCTGGGCGCCGAGAACAAGCTGCCCGGTGAGATATCCGGCGGTATGCGCAAGCGCGCCGGCCTCGCCCGGGCCCTCGTCCTCGACCCGCAGATCATCCTCTGCGACGAACCGGACTCCGGCCTCGACCCGGTCCGCACCGCGTACATCTCCCAGCTCCTCGTCGACCTCAACGCGCAGATCGACGCGACGATGCTCATCGTCACCCACAACCTCGACATCGCCTCCACCGTGCCGGACAACATGGGGATGCTGTTCTGCCGCAACCTCGTCACCTTCGGGCCCCGCGAGGTGCTGCTCACCAGTGATCTGCCCGTCGTCAACCAGTTCCTCGCCGGCCGCTGCGAGGGGCCGATCGGCATGTCCGAGGAGAAGGACGCCGCCACCCTCGCCGCCGAGGAGCGACACGGCTACAGCCAGGGCATCAGCTCGGCCAACGCCCCGCGCACCGTCGTCCCCCAGCTGGAGCCCTCGCCCGGCCTGCCGGTGCGCCAGGGCGCCCTGCGCCGCCGGGAACGCGTCATGTCGATGCTCGGCGAGCTGCCGGAGGCCGCCCGTACCGCGATCCTCAACAGCTACAGCCCGGCCGTGGGCGGTGGACGCCTGTGACCGCCCCCCTGCCCGTACGGCCCCCCGGCGAACCGGAGCCGGTGGACCGAGCCCCGGAGCCCGCTCAGGCGCCCGAGGCCCCGCGCCCCAGCAAGCTCGCCGCGCCGCTGCGCGAGACCGGGCGGCTGTTCGCGCTCGCCGGGACCGTGACCCGGGAGACCTTCCGACGGCCCTTCCAAGTGCGGGAGTTCATCGAGCAGTTCTGGTTCGTCGCCAGTGTGACCATCCTGCCCGCCGCCCTCGTCTCCATTCCGTTCGGCGCGGTCATCGCCCTCCAGGTCGGCTCGCTCACCCAGCAGCTCGGCGCCCAGTCCTTCACCGGCGGCGCCAGCGTCCTCGCCGTCATCCAGCAGGCCAGCCCGATCATCGTGGCCCTGCTGGTCTCCGGGGCCGCCGGCTCCGCGATCTGCGCCGACCTCGGCTCCCGCAAGATCCGCGAGGAGCTGGACGCCATGGAGGTCATGGGCGTCTCGCCCGTGCAGCGCCTCGTCGTCCCGCGCGTGCTCGCCACCATGCTCGTCGCCGTCCTGCTCAACGGCCTGGTCTCCGTCGTCGGCACCCTCGGCGGCTACTTCTTCAACGTGATCCTGCAGCACGGCACCCCGGGCGCGTACCTCTCCAGCTTCTCGGCCCTCGCCCAGCTGCCCGACCTCTACGTCAGCGAGGTCAAGGCGCTGATCTTCGGCTTCATCGCCGGCATCGTCGCCGCCTACCGCGGCCTCAACCCGCGTGGCGGCCCGAAGGGGGTGGGCGACGCGGTCAACCAGTCCGTCGTCATCACCTTCATGCTGCTGTTCTTCGTGAACATGGTCCTCACGGCGATCTACCTGCAGATCGTCCCCGCGAAGGGGAGCTGACCCATGTCAATGCTCGGCTGGCTCGACAGATCCGGTGACCAGCTCACCTTCTACGTGCGGGCACTGATCTGGATCCCCCGCACCCTGCGCCGCTACCTCAAGGAGGTCCAGCGCCTCCTGGCCGAGGTGGCCTTCGGCAGCGGCGGCCTGGGGGTCGTCGGCGGCACCATCGGCGTCATGATCGCGATGACCCTGGCCACCGGCACGGTCGTCGGACTCCAGGGCTACGCGGCCCTCAACCAGATCGGCACCGCCGCCTTCACCGGCTTCATCTCCGCGTACTTCAACACCCGCGAGATCGCCCCGCTCGTCGCCGGACTCGCCCTCTCCGCGACCGTCGGCGCCGGATTCACCGCGCAGCTCGGCGCCATGCGCATCAACGAGGAGGTCGACGGCCTCGAATCGATGGGCGTGCGCTCGATGCCCTACCTCGTCACCACGCGCATCATCGCCGGGGTCGTCGCGATCATCCCGCTGTACGCGATCGGGCTGCTCTCCTCGTACGTCGCGTCCCGCTACGTCACCGTCCTGTTCAACGGACAGTCCGCGGGCACCTACGACCACTACTTCAATCTCTTCCTGTCCCCGGCGGACGTGCTCCTGTCGGTGCTCAAGGTGCTGATCTTCAGCGTGATGGTGATCCTCGCCCACTGCTACTACGGCTTCCACGCCACCGGCGGCCCCGCCGGGGTCGGTGTGGCCGTCGGCCGCTCCGTGCGGAACGCGATCGTGCTGATCAGCATCACCGACTTCTTCCTCTCGCTCGCCATCTGGGGCGCCACGACGACGGTGAAGGTGGCCGGCTGATGTCCTCACGCGCCATCCGCACCACCACCCGCAGAACCGCCGGAGTCGCCCTCTTCCTCGTGCCCGCCGTCCTCATCTGGGTCTCGGTCTCGGTGTACGAGAAGGACTTCACGCACGACGCGACCGTCACCGTGCGCACGTCGAGCGTCGGCAACGAGATGCACGAGAACGCCGACGTGAAGCTGCGCGGCGTCGTCGTCGGCCAGGTCCGGAACATCGCGGCCGACGGCGACGGAGCCCGGCTCACCCTCGCGATCAAGCCGGACAAGCTGGACCGCATCCCGGCCGACGTCACCGCCCAGATGCTGCCCACCACCCTCTTCGGGGAACGGTTCGTCGCCCTCGTACCGCCCCCCGTGCCCTCCGCGGAGACCCTCGGCGCGGGCGACGTCATCCCGCAGGACCGGTCCAGCAACGCCATCGAGCTGGAAGAGGTCCTCGACAACGTCCTCCCGCTGCTCACCGCCGTGAAGCCGGAGAAGCTGTCCGCCACCCTCAACGCGGTCTCCACCGCACTGGAGGGCCGGGGCGAGAAGCTGGGCGACACCCTCGTGAAGCTGGACGCCCACCTCAAGAAGTTCAACCCCCAGCTCCCCACGCTCAACGAGGACATCAAGGAGCTCGTCAAGGTGAGCCGCCTCTACGCGGACTCCGCCCCCGAGATCCTGGACGCCCTCACCGACTTCACCACCACCAGCGGCACCCTCGCCGAACAGCAGGCGAACCTCGCGAACGTGTACGGCTCCACCACCGCCTCCGCCCGCGACGTCACCGCCTTCCTCCAGCGGAACAAGGACAACCTCATCCGGCTCGCCGCCAGCGGCAGGCCCACCCTGGAGACCCTGGCGAAGTACTCCTCGGAGTTCCCCTGCACCCTGCGCACCGTGGCCAACTTCATCCCGGCCATGGACAAGGCGCTCGGCAAGGGCACCGACGAGCCCGGACTGCACGTGACCCTCAAGACCGTTCCGTCCAAGGGGAAGTACGTCGCGGGCAAGGACACCCCGGTCTACAACGCGACCGGCGGACCGCACTGCTACTCCATCCCGTACGTCGGGCAGACCGTGCCGACCGCCGACGCCAGGACCGCCGCCGACACCGCGCGGACGGACCCGGACCCGGCCACGCCGGTCGAGGTACCCGCGGCCGACCCGTCGCTCGGCATGCCCAACTCGCCGCAGGAGAGCCGGCTCGTCAACGAGCTGGTCGCTCCCTCCCTGAAAGTCCGGCCGCAGGCCCTGCCCGAGTGGAGCAGCGTGCTCATCGGCCCGGCCTTCCGCGGTGTGGAGGTGAAGCTCAAGTGAAGCGCCGTTCCATCGCGGGACCGCTCGCGAAATCGATCGTGTTCATCGTGGTGACGAGCCTGGCCACCACGGTACTGGCCCTGTCCATCGCCAACACCGGTGTGGGCGAGACCCGTTCGTACAAGGCCCGGTTCACCGACGCCACCGGCCTCATCGTCGGCGACAGCGTCCGCGTCGCCGGGGTCAAGGTCGGCCAGGTCGAGTCCGTCAGGGTCGCGGACCGCCGGGTCGCCGAGGTCTCCTTCAGCGTCCGCAAGAGCAAGCGGCTCCCGGCCTCCGTGACCGCGTCGATCAAATACCTCAACATGGTCGGCCAGCGCTACATCGACCTGGACCAGGGCGCGGGCCCCGTCGGCGAGAGCTTCGCCCCGGGCGCCACCATCCCGCTGTCGCGCACCACCCCGGCGCTCGACCTCACCCAGCTCTTCAACGGCTTCCAGCCGCTCTTCGAAGGGCTCTCGCCGCCCGACGTCAACGAGCTGGCCGGCTCCATCGTCCAGGTGCTCCAGGGCGAGGGCGGCACGGTCGACTCCATCCTCCAGCACGTCGGCTCGCTGACCGGCACGGTCGCCGCCAAGGACAAGGTGATCGGCGAGGTGATCAAGAACCTCAACTCGGTCCTGAAGACCGTCAACGACCGGGAGGACGGCTTCAACGACCTGGTCGACACGCTCCAGGCCCTCGTCACCGGCTTCGCGGGCGACCGCAAGCCCCTCGGGCAGGCCGTCACCGCGATGGGCGCGCTCACCACGGTCACCGCGGACCTCTTCGAGGACGGCCGCAAACCCCTCAAGGACGACATCAAGCAGCTCGGCCGGCTCTCCGGGAACCTGGCCGACAACACCCCGAAGATCGAGAACTTCCTCCAGAAGACCCCGGCCAAGATGGAGGCCATCAGCCGCCTCACCTCGTACGGCTCCTGGCTCAACCTCTACCTCTGCGAGGCCAGGGTCAGCGGCGTCACGACGAGCGACGGCAGCACCCCGCCGACCGGCATCGAGATCACCCAGCCGAGGTGCCTGTCATGATCAAGCCGATACGCCACCGCAACCCCGTCGCCGTCGGCATCGTGGGCCTGCTCCTGCTCGCCCTCATCGGATTCGGCGCCTACCGGGCCGACTCGCTCCCCTTCATCGGCGGCGGCACCACCTACAGCGCCGACTTCACCGAGTCCGCCGGACTCGGCGAGGGCGACGAGGTCCGCATCGCCGGCGTCAAGGTCGGCAAGGTCACCGGGGTCTCCCTGGACGGCGCCAAGGTGAAGGTCACCTTCAAGGTCAAGGACGCCTGGATCGGCAACGCCAGCACCGTCGGCATCGCCATCAAGACGCTCCTCGGCGAGAAGTACCTCGCCGTCGACCCGCTCGGCGACGCCCCGCAGGACCCGGACGAGCGCATCACGGCCTCCCGCACCACCTCCCCGTACGACGTCACGCAGGCGTTCAACGGACTGGGCGAGACCATCGGGGAGATCGACACCGAACAGCTCGCCAAGAGCTTCGAGACGATCTCCGCCACCTTCAAGGACTCCCCGCCCGACGTGAAGAGCGCCGCCCAGGGGCTCTCCGCGCTGTCGAAGACCGTCTCCGAACGCGACGCCCAGCTGGCCACCCTGCTCAAGGGCAGCAAGCGGCTCACCAAGACCCTCGCCAACAAGAAGAGCGGCTTCGAAACCCTCCTGGACGACGGCAACCTGCTCCTCGGCGAGATCCAGGCCCGCCGCGACTCCATCCACCTGCTGCTCACCGGCACCCGCGACCTGGGTACCCAGCTCACCGGCCTCGTCTCCGACAACAACAAGCAGCTGAAGCCCACCCTCAAGGCGCTCGGCCGGGTCACCGCGGTGCTCAAGAAGAACCGCAAGAGCCTCGACCAGGTGCTCGCGCTCGCCGGCTCCTACAACCGGCTCGTCGGCAACACCCTCGGCAACGGGCGCTGGTTCGACAACTACGTCTGCGGTGTCGTCCCGAAGAACTACCTGCCCGCGAACACACCCCCGGCGACCGGCTGCATGCCTCCGAAGCAGGAAGGCGGGCACTGAGATGAGACTCACCCGCGTCATCGGCATCGGTGCCGGCCTCGTCGTCGTGGCCGTCGCCGCCACCTCCGGGGTCTCGGCCCTGGAGGAGCAGGGCGGCACCACCGTCACCGCCTACTTCGACCAGGTCACCGGCGTCTACGCCGGGTCCGACCTGCGCATACTCGGCGTTCGCGTCGGCCGCGTCGAATCCGTCGAACCGCGCGGCAAGGACGTCAAGGTCGTCCTGCACATCGACAAGGGCATCCAGGTCCCCAAGGACGCGCACGCCGTCGTCGTCGCCCCCAGCCTGGTCGCCGACCGGTACGTCCAGCTCGCACCCGCCTACACCGGGGGAGCGGCCATGGAGGACGGCGCCCAGCTGCCCGCCGCCAACAACGCCGTCCCGGTGGAGGTCGACCAGCTCTACGCGTCCATCACCGAACTCTCCACCGCGCTCGGCCCCGACGGGGCCAACGCCGAAGGGGCCTTCGCCGGGCTCCTGGACACCGGCGCCAAGAACCTCAAGGGCAACGGCAAGGACATCGGCGACTCCATCGAGCAGTTCGGCAAGGCCACCAAGACCCTGGACAAGTCGAGCGGCAACCTCTTCGACACGCTGTCCTACCTCCAGACCTTCACCACCATGCTGAAGGACAACGACGGCAACGTCCGCGCCGCCGAGGAGCAGCTGAACTCCGTCACCGGCTTCCTCGCCGACGACAAGAAGAACCTCGGCGCCGCCCTCAAGGAACTCGGCACCGCGCTCGGCCAGGTGAAGACCTTCATCAAGGACAACCGGGGCGAGCTCAAGAAGAACGTGGACGCCCTCGTGCCGATCACCCAGGCCCTCGTCGACCAACGCGCCTCGCTGGCCGAGTCGATGGACGTCCTGCCGCTCTCCGCGGGCAACGTGCTCAACGCGTACGACCCCGAGCACCGCACGCTCAACGGCCGGACCAACCTCAACGAACTCAGCATGGGCGGCCCGCTCCTCGAATCGAGCCTCGCCCTCCAGGGACTCTCCCCGGTGGACGCAGCACGGCAACGGGCGCTTCCCACGCTGCCGCTCCCGGCCGTGGGCACGGTCTACGGCACCCCGAAGGACGCCAAGGACGCCAAGGACACGAAGGGGGCCAACCGATGAACCGGCGACCGCGCAGACCCGCGGCCCTCGGCACCACGGGCGGACCGGCACTCGTCGCGCTCGGCCTGTGCTGCACCCTCTTCGTCACCGGATGCGGAGCCCCGCACTTCTCCGGCATCGAGGACCTGCCGCTGCCCGGCGGCGCCGACCTCGGCGACCACCCCTACGAGATCACCGCGGACTTCGGGGACGTGCTCAGCCTCTCCCCGCAGTCCTCGGTCAAGGTCAACGACGTCGCGGTCGGCCGGGTCACCAAGATCTCGCTGGCGCCCGACGGCTGGCAGGCCCGGGTCACCATGAAGGTGAACGGGAAGATCGACCTGCCCGCCAACGCCTACGCCCATCTGGAGCAGTCCAGCCTGCTCGGCGAGAAGTACGTCCAGCTCCGGCCGCCCGCCAAGGGCAAGGAACAGGGCACCCTCGCCGACGGCGACCGCATCCCGCTCAGCCGTACCAATCGCAACCCCGAGGTCGAAGAGGTCTTCGGCGCCCTGTCCATGCTCCTCAACGGCGGCGGCGTCCAGCAGCTCAAGACCATCACCACCGAACTCAACAAGGCCCTGAGCGGACGGGAGCCCCAGGTCAAGTCCATGCTCCGCCGGGTCGACAAGCTCGTCACCAACCTGGACGAACACCGCGGCGACATCACCGCGGCGCTCGACGGAGTCAACCGGCTCTCCAGCACGCTCGCCGGCCGCAAACAGCAGGTCGGCACCGTCCTCACCAAGCTCAGCCCCGGCATGAAGGTCCTGGAGAAGCAGCGTGGCTCCCTCATGACGATGCTGCGCTCCCTGGACACCCTGTCCGGCGTCGCCGTCACCACCATCAACCGGAGCAAGGCGGACACCATCGCCGACCTCAAGGCACTCGCCCCCACCCTGCGGGCCCTGGCCGACTCCGGCAACGACCTCCCCGACTCCCTCCAGGTGCTGCTCACCTACCCGTTCACGGACGAGGTGCTGCGCGGCGTGAAGGGCGACTACCTCAACGTGTACCTGGACCTGACCGCCGAACCCGGCACCCAGATCATCCCCGCCTACAACCCGGACCCGGAGACCCCGACCCCCCAGGCCGGGGCGGTCGCCGGCGCCGGACTGCCGCTGCCCCTCCCCGCCACCTCGGCGCCGACGACGAGCCGGCCCACGGACCCGAAGGGGAGCGACCGATGATCACCCTCGCCATCCGGCTCAAGAACATCGCCTTCCTCATCATCTCCGTGCTGGTGCTCGGCTACCTCGGGGTGCGCTACGCCGACCTCGGCCATTACGTCGGCATGCGCGACTACTACACCGTCAAAATGCAACTCCCGCGCACCGGCGGCCTCTTCACACATTCCAACGTCACCTACCGGGGGGTCTCGGTCGGCCGCGTCGGACCCATCGAACTCACCGACGACGGCGTCGAGGCCGAGCTGCGGATCAACAAGTCCGCACCCCGCATCCCCGACGACCTCAAGGCGGTCGTGGCCAACCTCTCCGCCGTCGGCGAGCAGTACGTCGACCTGCGGCCGACCCGCACCGAGGGCCCCTACCTGGCGAACGGCTCGGTCATCGACCAGGCCGAGACCACCGTCCCGGCGCCCGTGACCGACGTGCTCACCAGCGTCAACGACCTCACCTCCTCGGTCGACCTGGAGTCCCTGCGCACCGTCGTGGACGAGTTCGGCACCGCGTTCAGCGGGCGCGGCGACGACCTCCAGGTCCTCCTCGACACCGGCAGCGAGTTCGTGGACGCCGCCGACGACGCGCTGCCCGTCAACACCCGGCTGATGGAGGACGGCAGGACCGTCCTGCGCACCCAGGTCGAACAGGGCGAAGCGCTCAAGGGGTTCGCCTCCGGCGCGAAGGAACTGGCCGCCCAGCTGAAGGGGTCCGACACCGACCTGCGCAAGCTGATCGCCGCCGCCCCCGACGCGACGAACCAGATCAGCGGACTGCTCCGGGACGTCGAACCCAGCTTCGGGGTCGTCGTCGCCAACCTCCTCACCACCTCCGACGTCGCCGTCACCCGCCAGCGCGGCCTGGAGGAACTGCTCGTGAAGCTCCCCGCCGTCGCGGCGGCCGGGGCCAGCGCGGTGGACGAGGACGGCGCCCGGTTCGGCATGTCGATCACCTTCTTCGAACCGCTGCCCTGCACCGCCGGCTACGAGGGCACGACCTACCGCAACGGTCTCGACCTCTCACCCGCCCCCGCCCTCAACACCAAGGCCCGCTGCGCCGCCTCGCCCGGCACCGGCATCGACGTCCGGGGCAGCGCCAACGCCCCGACGGGCGGCCCGCTCCCCGAACCGGCGAAGGCCGGCGCGCTCCTCCTCGGGGACACCAAGGAGGACCGGCTGCCCGGAGTGCTCGGAGCCGTCGCCGACGCGTCACCGGAGGCCCGCGGCATGGCCGGGCTGCTCGGCCTGGGACAGGAGGGCGGCGAGTGAACCCCCGTACGCGAAGCCTCGGCGGCTGGGCCGTCCTGCTGATCGCGGCCCTCGTCTGCGCCCTGGGCGGCTGGTCCTACGCCCAGGCGCGCGGCGACGACGACCTGGCCTACGCCAAGAGCCGGGACGCCGCCCTCGCGGACGGCCGGCAGGCGCTGGCCCGGCTCAACACCCTGGACGGCAAGGACGCGACGAGCGTGGACGCGGGCCTGGCCGGGTGGCTGGAGTCCGCCACGGGCCCGTTGTACGACCAGCTGAAGCGGACCCGGAAGAAGGACGCCGCCGACCTCAAGGCGGCCGGTGCCACCGCGCGCGGCAAGGTCACCGACGCCGCGCTCACCGAGCTGGACCGGCGGACCGGCACCGCGCTGATGATCGCGACCGTCGACGTCGAGGTCACCCCGCGCACCGGCAAGGCCGGCACCGAGCGGAAACGGTTCGAGGCCACGCTCGCCCGGACCGCGGACGGCTGGAAGATCAAGGCGCTCACGGCGCTCGGCATAGGGAGCGGCGCATGACCACGGACGTCGAGGAGAAGCCGGAGGCAGCCGTCGAGCCGCCCGAGGACACCGACGCGACCGGCACCCACCCGGCCCGCCGGTGGCCGCGCGTCCTCGCCGGAGTCCTCGTCGTCGCCCTGCTCGCCGCCGGGGCCGTGATGTACGTGGCGGGGCGGCAGCTGCGGGACACGCCCGCCACGTCCAACCGGGCGCTGACCGACAGCGCGGCGACCGCCCAGGTGGCCGGCGAGGTCACCAACGCGCTCGGCAAGGTCTTCTCGTACAGCCCCGACGGCACCGCCGCCACCAAGGCGTCCGCGCAGAAGCTGCTCGCGGGCAAGGCGCTCCAGCAGTACGCGGCGCTGTTCGGGCAGGTCGAGAAGCAGTCGGCCGACCAGAAGCTCACGCTCACCACCCATGTCGTGCGCGCCGGGGTGACCCGGCTCACGCCCGACAGCGCGCACCTGCTCGTCTTCCTCGACCAGGTCTACGAGCGCAAGGGCAAGGCGGCGAGCAGGGCGGCCGCGCAGCTGTCCGTCACGGCCCAACTGCGCGAAGGGCACTGGACGATCGTGGAGATCACCTCCCGGTAGCCCGCGAAAGGCACCACCGCACCACCGCACCACCGAGCACGGACAGCACAGCACGGCGGGACCGCCGGCAGGGAGAGGCAGCGATGGCACGGGTAGCGATGACGAGAAATCCGCTGGTGGCGGCGGCGATCGTGCTGACGGTCGCCGCGGCCGGCGCCGCGGGCTGGGGCGGGGTGTCCCGCTACCAGGCGGGGCACGACAGCTCGGCCGCGTACGCCCAGACCCGCGACGAGGTGCTGGCGGCGGGGGAGCAGGCCGTGCAGAACATGAACACGCTCGACCACGCGCAGCTGGAGAAGGGGCTCGACAGCTGGGAGGACTCCACCACCGGGGACCTGCACCAGCAACTGGTCGACGGGCGGGACGGCTTCGTGAAGCAGATCCAGCAGGCGAAGACCGTCAGCACCGCGAAGGTGCTGGCCGGTGCGGTCACCGAGCTGGACGACCGGGCCGGGAAGGCCGGGGTCATGGTGGCGCTCCGGGTGACCGTGACCGCGCCGAAGGGCAAGCCCGCGGTGAAGGAGAGCCGGATGCTCGGCCAGCTCACCCGCACCCCCGACGGGTGGAAGCTCAGCGCCCTCGGCCAGGCGCCCGTCGGCAACACCGCCGGCTGACACCCCCGCCCCCGCACCGAGAGGAACCCGGACATGTCGACCACCCGTCACCTGGTCAACCGTCAGCGCCGCCTGGCCACCGTCGCCGCCGCCGAACGCGCCGCGACGACCGCCCCGCCCCGCCTCCGTACGGGCCGCGGCCCGGACCTGGAGAAGAAGTCCGACGCCCCGCAGGACGAGGCCCTTCCGGAAGGCGAAGGCGAAGGCGAAGAAGACGAAGGGGAGGCCGGGCCCGAGGCGGAGAAGGCCACCGCCCGGCGTCGGCCGCGCCTCAGCCTGCCCGCCGTCCTCTGCGTCCTCACCCTCGTCCTCGGCGCGGTCGCCGCCTGGGAATTCACCTCGGCGGCGAGCCTGCGCGACGACCCCAGCCGGCAGAACACCGCGCTGACCGACATCAGCCGCACCAGCGAGGTGAAGGGCCAGATCACCGAGGCCGTCGGCGCGGTCTTCTCGTACGACTACGCCTCACCCACCAAGGCCGAGACGGCGGTGACGAAGTATCTGACCGGGAAGGCGGTCCAGCAGCACGCGGACATGCTCGCCGAGGTCCGGGAGCAGGCGCCGAAGCAGAAGCTGGTCCTCACCACGACCGTCACCGACAGCGGTGTGGAGATGCTCGACGGCGACCGGGCCCGGCTGCTGATCTACGCCGACCAGCGCAACACCCGTACCGGCAAGTCCGAGGAGACCACCTACGCCGCCGCCATGTTCAGCGTGGACGCGGTCCGCAAGGGCGGCAGCTGGCGGATCTCCGCGATCGACACATTCACCCGGTGACCCAGGCGACCCCACCAAGGAGAGCACGCATGAGGTTCAACGGCACCATGCGCCGAGGGCTCGGCGGCACCGCGGCCGCCGTCGCCGCGATGGCCGCGCTCACGGCGTCCCAGGCACCCCAGCTCGCCGCGCACGAGGAGACCGCGAAGCCCCGTCAGAAGACGGACGACGTCGTCTGGTCCGAAGTCCCCAACGACGACTCGTACCACACCGAACTCCCGCCGCTGAAGAGCCCGAAGCCGCCCCGGAAGGGCGAGAAGCAGAGCCCCGCGGCCAAGCAGTCCTGGGCCGAGGCCGGCATCCCCGCCACCGTGCTCGCCGCCTACCGCAGGGCCGAGACCACGATGGGCCGCAGCGACCCCGGCTGCCGGCTGCCCTGGCAGCTCCTGGCGGCGATCGGCAAGGTCGAGTCCGGGCACGCGGCCGGCGGCCGGGTCGACAAGAACGGCACGACCGTGTCGCCGATCCTCGGCCCGGTTCTCAACGGCGCCGGATTCGCCAACATCGCGGACACCGACGGGGGCGCCTACGACGGGGACGCGACGTACGACCGGGCGGTCGGCCCGATGCAGTTCATCCCCTCGACGTGGGCGCACTGGGGCCGCGACGGCAACGGAGACGGGCGCCGCGACCCGAACAACGTGTACGACGCGGCGCTCGCCGCCGGGGCCTACCTGTGCGCCGGGACCCGCGATCTGTCGATCCCCTCCGACATGAACCGGGCGATCCTCAGCTACAACCACTCCGAGACCTATCTGCGCACGGTGCTGTCCTGGCTGGAGTTCTACCGCAAGGGCATCCACGCGGTCACCGACGGCACGGGGACCGTCCCCAGGAGCCCCGGCGCCGGCAGCCCCAACAAGCCCAAGCACCCCGTGGGCGGCTCCGGTTCCGAGGACGGCGGCGGCATCGAGGTCGGCCCGCAGCCCGGCACCAGCACCCGCCCGACCACACCCGGCAGCCACGACCCCGGCCCGAGCACCACGCCCCACCCGGACCCGACGGACACCACCGGCCCCTCGCCCGACCCCACGGACCCCGGCTCCGCCACCCCGGACCCCAGCACCACGCCCGACCCGGACCCGACCACGACGAAGCCCGACCCGGGGTGCACGACCACCCCGGCGCCCGACCCGACCGACACCACCGAGCCCACCGCCTCGCCCTCGCCCGACCCCACGGAGGCCGGCGAACCCTGCACGTCCCCGACCCTGCCGCCCACGGCCGACTAGGCCGGGTCCTCCGGAGGGCTCAGCCGCCGCCCGCCAGCACCTCCGCGAGGTCGTAGCGGACGACCTCCTCCAACTGTGCGTACGTGCAGCTGTCCGGCGTACGGTCGGGCCGCCAGCGGCGCCACTGGGCGGTGTGCCGGAAGCGGTCGTCCTCCATGTGGTCGTACGCCACCTCGCAGACCCGCTCCGGCCGCAGCGGCACCCAGGACATGTCCTTCTTGCCGGACCAGCGGCTCGGGGCGCCGGGCAGCCGGGCACCCGCGTGCGCCTCGGCCTCGGCCCAGGCGCGCCAGGGGTGGTCGTCGGCACCGGTCAGCAGCGGCTCCAGCTCGGTGACGAGCTCCGCGCGGCGCTTCATCGGGAAGGCGGCGCACACCCCGACGTGCTGGAGCGCGCCGCTGTCGTCGTACAGGCCGAGCAGCAGCGAGCCGACGACCGGGCCGCTCTTGTGGAAGCGGTATCCGGCCACCACGCAGTCGGCGGTGCGTTCGTGCTTGATCTTGTACATGGCCCGGACGTCCGGCCGGTACGGCGCGTCGAGCGGCTTCGCGACGACGCCGTCGAGGCCCGCGCCCTCGTACCGCTCGAACCACTCCTCGGCGCGCGCCGGGTCGGTCGTGGACGGGGCCAGATGCACCGGGGCCGACGCCCCGGCGAGCGCCGCCTCCAGGACCGTGCGCCGGTCCGCCTGCGGGGTGTCCAGGAGCGAGTCGTCGCCCAGCGCCAGCAGGTCGAAGGCGATCAGCGCGGCCGGGGTCTGCCCGGCCAGCAGCCGCACCCGGGACTCGGCGGGGTGGATGCGCTCGCTGAGCCGGTCGAAGTCGAGGCGGCCGTCGTGAGCGACGACGATCTCGCCGTCCACCACGCACCGCTCCGGCAGATTGTCCCGCACGGCGTCGACCAGCTCGGGGAAGTACCGGGTGAGCGGCTTGCCCGTCCGGCTGCCGATCACCACCTCGTCACCGTCCCGGTGCACGATCGCCCGGAAGCCGTCCCACTTCGCCTCGTACTGCATCCCCGGCGGAATCCGCTTCACGGACTTGGCGAGCATCGGCTTCAGGGGCGGCATCACCGGCAGGTCCATGGCCCGATTGTGACCCGTACGGCGACCGGAGTCTCCCGATGTGCGGCATATGTGTGCCCGGCCTACGGTGGCCGACATGGCAGCAGCGGGCACAGCGGTGGAGCTGGACGCGGCCGGGCGGGCGGTCCGGCTGTCCAATCCGGACAAGGTCTACTTCCCGGTGAAGGGCTACACGAAGAGGGACGTCGCCGAGTACTTCCTCGCCGTCGGCCCCGGCATCCTGCGCGCCCTGCGCAACCGGCCCACCACCCTCCAGCGGTTCGTGGACGGCGTCGAGGGCGAGTTCTTCTACCAGAAGCGCGCCCCCAAGAACCTCCCCGAGTGGATCCCCACCTCCACGATCGCCTTCCCCAGCGGGCGGTCCGCCCGCGAGATGTGCCCCACCGAGGTGGCCGCCGTCCTCTGGGCCGCCAACCTCGGCACCCTCACCTTCCACCCCTGGCCCGTCCGCGGCGGGGACACCGACCACCCCGACGAACTCCGCATCGACCTGGACCCGCAGCCCGGCACCGACTACGCGGACGCGGTCCGCGCCGCCAAGGAGCTGCGCGGTGTGCTGGAGGAGCACGGGCTGCGCGGCTGGCCCAAGACGTCCGGCGGGCGCGGCATCCACGTCTTCGTGCCCATCGAGGCGCGCTGGACGTTCACCGAGGTGCGGCGCGCGGCCATCGCGGTCGGGCGGGAGCTGGAGAGCCGGATGCCGGACCGGGTCACCACCGCCTGGTGGAAGGAGGAGCGCGGCGAGCGGATCTTCGTCGACTACAACCAGACCGCCCGCGACCGCACCATCGCCTCCGCCTACTCCGTACGGCCCTTCCCGCACGCCCCGGTCTCCGCCCCGCTGCGCTGGGAGGAGCTGGACGACGCCGAGCCGCGCGACTTCGACCTGCGCACCATGCCCGTGCGGTACGCGGAACACGGCGACGTGCACGCCGACATGGACCAGGAGGCGTTCCGCCTGGACTCGCTGCTCGAACTCGCCGACCGCCACGCGAGCGACGGCGGCCCCGGCGACCTGCCCTACCCGCCCGAGTACCCGAAGATGCCCGGCGAGCCCAAGCGCGTGCAGCCCAGCCGCGCCCGCCACGACAAGGACGACGAGGCGTGAGCGAGCCCGAGCACGGGGCGCACGGGCGGCCGCTGACCCGGAGCCAGAAGTGGCAGGGCTTCAAGGAGTCCCCGTACTTCCCGGCCATCGTCCTGCTGTTCATCCTCTCCGCCGCCGCCGGGCTCTTCGCCGGCTCCTACACGTACGCCATGGCCAACCCGACCCCGCACAGCGTCCCCACCGCCGTGGTCAGCGAGCCGGACACCACGCGCGGCCGGGAGTTCGTCGCCGCGATGGACAAGGCCCTCGACGCCTCCCTGGTCATCCACGTCTACCCGACCGCGGCCGCCGCGCGCGAGGCCCTGGAGGAGCAGCGGGTCTTCGCCATCGTCCGGTCCGGCGCGCGGGGCGTGTCGCTGGACGTGGCCGCGGCCTCCGGGGCGGCCGTCGCCCAGCTGCTCGCCGAGTCCGCCGTGAAGGTGGGCGACGCGCTGGACATCCCGGTCGCCGTTCAGGACGTCAAACCCCTCCAGAAGGGCGACCCGCGCGGGCTCGCGCTCTTCTACATCTCGCTCGCCGCCGTCATCGTCGGCTTCGTGGGCGCCATCCAGCTCAGCGTGCACGCCCGCGCTCTGATCCCGGCCGAACGGATCGGCTTCACGATCCTCTACTCGCTGCTCGGCGCCTTCGCCATTGCCGCCGTCGTCGACTGGCTGCTGGGGGCGGTCGACCTGCCGTTCGTCGAGTCCTGGCTGATCCTCGCCTTCACGATGTTCACCTCGGGCATGGTCTTCACCATGTTCAACACCCTGATCGGGCGGTGGGCGATGCTGCCGACCTGGGGGGTCATGGTGCTCCTGGGCAACCCCTCGTCCGGCGGGGCCGTCTCCTGGCCGCTGCTGCCCTCGCTCCTCGGCCACATCGGACGCTGGCTGCCCCCGGGCGCCTCCGTCAACGCCCAGCACACCGCCGTCTACTACCAGGGCCACCAGCGCGTCTTCCCGTACCTGGTCCTCGCGGCCTGGGCGCTGGTCTCGTGCACGGTCTTCTGGGTGTGGCGCCACCGGCACCCCGGCGGCCGCGAGCACATGCCGCAGCACGCGGCGACGGTCACCTGATCCGACGGACGTATTTCGCGACTCGCCCACCGGCCTTGGCGGCCCTGGGGCGGACTTTGTCCTTACTGTGGGTAAGCGATTTTCCCGGGTTCGTCACGGCCCGTCGCCACATCCTCGGCAGCACCCGTCAGCAGTGGGGAGTTCGACATGGACCGCAGAAGTATCAGCCGACGGATGCTGATGGGCGGCGGGGCCGTGGCGGCGGCGGGGGTGGCGTCCCTGTCCCTCCCGGCCACCGCCGCCGCCCTGCCCCACCCGGTCCGGCGGGCGCCCGCCGGGGGAGTCGTCCGGCACATCCGCATGTACGTGGAGAAGCTGCCGGACGGCCGGACGGGCTACGGGCTCGCAAAGGGCAAGGCCACCGTGCCCGGCCCGCTCATCGAGCTCAACGAGGGCGACACCCTGCACATCGAGTTCGTCAACACCCTGGACGTGCCGGCCGGACTGCACGCGCACGGCGTCGACTACGACATCGCCAGCGACGGCACCCGGATGAATCACAGCACCGTCGAACCCGGCGCCACCCGCACGTACACCTGGCGCACTCACACCCCCGGCCCGCGCCGCGACGGCACCTGGCAGCCCGGCAGCGCGGGCTACTGGCACTACCACGACCACGCCGTGGGCTCCGACCACGGCACCGGCGGCATCCGCGACGGTCTCTACGGGCCGCTGGTCGTCCGGCGCCGGGGCGACATCCTGCCGGACAAGACCATCACGATCGTCTTCAACGGCATGTCGATCAACAACACCCCGGCCGGGAAGAGCCCGGACTTCACGACCACGCTCGGGGACCGGCTCGAAGTCGTCATGATCACGCACGGCGACTTCTACCACACGTTCCACATGCACGGTCACCGCTGGGCGGACAACCGCACGGGCATGCTCACCGGCCCCGACGACCCGAGCCGGGTGGTCGACACGAAGATCGTCGGACCGGCGGACTCCTTCGGCTTCCAGGTGATCGCGGGCGAACACGTGGGCGCGGGCGCCTGGATGTACCACTGCCACGTGCAGAGCCACGCCGACCGGGGCATGGGCGGCATGCTCCTCGTGGCCGACCGGGACGGCACCGTCCCCGGACACGACGGCTAGGGCCGGGCGGACGCCCCATTGACGCGGCGTTGATCAGTCGTTTATCGCGACCGGGCAGGGTGGCCGTCATGCTGATCAACACCGCGACCGACCCCGCCTTCTCCTGGCAGGAGACGGCACTGTGCGCCCAGGCGGGCCCCGAGTTCTTCTTCCCGGCCCCCGGCAGCTCCACCCGTGAGGCCAAGCAGCTCTGCAACGCCTGCGAGGGACGGCAGGCGTGCCTGGAGTACGCCCTCGACAACGACGAACGCTTCGGCGTGTGGGGCGGCCTGTCCGAGAAGGAGCGGGAGCGGCTGCGCAGAGTTGGCCGCGAGCGGGCCTGAAACAGCCCTGTACGTGCGAGACTTCGGCCTCCACCGTTTCCGTACGCGGACCCCGTGACCGCGGCGGAACCCGCGTCGACCTGGAGGAGAAGCCGAGTTGAGCGAGTACGACTACGTCGTCGTCGGGGCGGGTTCGGCCGGCTGCGTGCTGGCCGCGCGGCTGTCCGAGGACCCCACCGTGCGGGTCGCGCTGGTCGAGTCGGGCGGCCCCGACCGCAAGCAGGAGATCCGCGTCCCGGCCGCCTTCCCGCAGTTGTTCAAGACCCCGTTCGACTGGGACTTCAGCACGGTGCGGCAGCCGGCGCTCGGTGGCCGCGAACTCTTCTGGCCGCGCGGCCACACCCTGGGCGGCTCCTCCTCGATCAACGCCATGATGTGGGTACGCGGACACCGAGACGACTACGACGCCTGGGCGGCGTCCGCCGGGCCGGACTGGGGCCACGACGCGATCGCGCCCTGCTTCCGGCGCGCCGAGCGCTGGTCCGGCCCGGTCGGCGACACCACGGTGTACGGCACCGAGGGCCCGCTGCACATCGCGCCGCCCCGCAGCCCGTCCCCGCTGACCGCCGACTTCGTCACCGCCTGCCGCGACGACGGCCTGACGTTCCTGCCCGAACTGAACGCGCCCGACCACAGCGGGGTCGCGATCACACCCCTCAACCAGCGGCGCGGGCGGCGCTGGAGCGCGGCCGACGGCTACCTCAGACCGGCCGCCCGGCGCGCCAATCTGGACGTCCTCACGCACACCCGCGTCCGCGCCCTCGCCTTCGACGGCGACCGGGCCACCGGGGTGGAGACCGAGAGCTCCGGCACGCTCACGGTCCGCCGCGAGGTGATCCTCAGCTCCGGTGCGATCGGCTCCCCGCACCTGCTGCTGCGCTCGGGCATCGGCGACCCCGGCGAACTGCGCCGCGCGGGCGTCGAGGTGCGCGCCGCGTCACCGGACGTCGGCCGCAACCTCCAGGACCACCTGTCCTTCGCGGTCACCCTGCGCTGCCCGCGCCCGGTGACGATGACGGGCGCCGACACCCCGGTGAACATCGCGCGCTACCTGCTCACCGGGCGCGGACCGCTCAGCTCCAACCTGGCCGAGGCCGTCGCCTTCGTCCGCAGCGCCTCCGCACCGGCCGCCCCGGACCTGGAACTGATCTTCGCCCCGGCCCCGTTCATCGACCACGGACTGACCCCGCCCACCGAACACGGCGTCACGATCGGCGTGGTCCTGCTCCAGCCCGAGAGCACCGGCCGCATCACCCTGGACACGGACCACCCGGACCCCCGGTCCGCCCTGCGCATCGACCCGGGCTACCTCGCGGCCGACACCGATCTGCGGCGCATGATGGACGGCGTCCGCCACGCCGAACGGCTCTTCGCCCACACGGCGCTCGCCGCGCACACCTCGACGCCCATGGGCCACTACCCGGGGGTGGTGGACGACGACCGCCTGGCCGAGGCGATCCGGACCGGCGCGGAAACCCTCTACCACCCCGTCGGCACCTGCCGGATGGGCGAGGACCCCGGATCGGTCACCGACCCCCGGCTCCGGGTGCGCGGCGTCCGCGGCCTGCGCGTCGTCGACGCCTCCGTCATGCCGCGCATCACCCGGGGGCACACCCACGCGCCCACGGTCGCCATCGCCGAGAAGGCCGCCGAACTGATCAGGCAGGACGCCCGACGCTAGAAAACGCCGGGAGCCCTACGGGATGCGGAACGTCTCCCCGTACATCTTCCAGGTCAGCGGCGGCTCCAGGCCGAAATTCCCGTCCTCCAGGAAGACGCGCTGCGCGGTGTCGATGCGCGAGGTGTCGTGCTGCTGGTTCTTCTTCGACTTCATCACGGCCCGGGCGGTGTCCAGGAAGGCGTCCAGGTACGCCGACTCGTCACCGCCCTCCGCGACCGTGTCGGCCTCGGCCAGCGCCGCCTGCCGGATGCCGTAGAAGGAGTCCGCCTCGTGCCCGGGGCCCTGGAGCACCATGGTGTCGAAGTAGATGAACTGGCCCAGCGCGCCGAGGCCGTCCAGCTTCGCCAGACGCACCGCCGGCTCGAAGTACTGCTTGTCGCGGACCTCCTCCTGCGCCTTGCGGAACGCCGGGTCCTCGGCCGCCTTCCGCCACGCGCCCGTGAACCCCGGGTCCAGCCCCTCGTGCGACCCGGTCCCGTCCACCTTGCGCAGTGCGGGGAGATACGGGGCGAGCGGGTTGTCCGGGTGGTCCTTCGTGAACGCCTCGACGAACGCCAGCATGTCGTGCGTACCGGAGCAGAAGCCGACCAGACCGGCCGCGTATCCGGTGCCGTCGCCGCTGTCCTCGATCGTCGCGTACTGGGTGCGCCAGTCCAGCGTCGAGCCCTCCGCGCTGGCCAGCAGCTTCCACGCGATCTCGCGCATCTCCGGCGTGGCGAGCCCGGCCGGGGCCCGGCCGACCCGCTCGTCCATCTCCGCGCGCTCCTCGTCGTCCGCCGCCGCGAACGGGTCCGGGTTCACCGGCCCGGTGGCCGACGCCTCGGCGGCCTTGGGGGAGTCCGTGGGCAGCCCCGCGTCGTCGCCGCCGGGGTTGAGGACGAGGGCCACGGCTATCGCCAGCGGCGCACCGATGAGAACGAAGCGGGTCACAGGTTTCACCGGCACAGCGTACGGTCCCCGCCCGCCCCCGCGCGGCACACCCCCGCACGGCAGAATCGCCCCCATGACCGACGCCCTGCTGAAGGCCCTCGACCTGCTTCCGTACCCCCGGCGCATGCGCGAACTCGCGGCCCGGGCACGCCTTCTGTCCGCTTCGGGGGACTTGCGTCGCGTCCTTGACGAGCTGGACGGGGGCGGTCCGTACGAGCGGGGCCTCGCCGTCGTCGCGGCGGCCGTCGGCGGCGACGCGGAGTGGATCGCCGCGCACCTCGCCGACCCGGACCCCTTCGTGCAGGGCCACGCCCTGCGGGTCGCCCGGAGCCTCGGAGTCCCCGACGAGGCGTACGAACGGTCCCTGGACGACCTGCCCCGCACCGCGCGCCGCCGCTTGCTGCGGGCGGTCGTCCACGACCGGCGCACCGACCTCGCCGTCCGGCTCCTCGACCAGGTGCGCGCCGACTGGGGCGACGCCGAGGCGGCCGTGCTGCTGCCCGGCTGCCCCGCCGGCACCGTGGCCCGGCTGCTGCCCGAGCTGCTGTACGCCGTACGCGGCTGGAGCGCTCTGGGGCGCCGCCACCCCGGCCCTCTCATGGACGCCGTCGAACGTCAGCTCGCCGAACTGCCCGAGCCGCAGCGCCCGGAGTGGTGGCAGCGTTACGCCCCCGGGATCGCCGCCGCCGTCGCCGCCCGGCCCGCCCGCGTCCTCGACCTGCTCGACCGCTTCGGCCCCGCGACCCTGCCCTGGCCGCTCGCCCGCCGCCTCGGCGCCCTCGCCGCCGCCGACCCGGCCCGGACCGCCCGGCTGCTGTTGCGCCCGGAGACCCGGCCGATGCTGGAGCACGGTGCGCGCAGGGTGCCCGACGGCGCCCTTCTCCGCCTCGCCCGCACCGCGCCCGAAGGGCTCGTGGTGGAGCTGGGCCGGGCCACGGCCCAGGACTCCGCCGGTCTGGCCCGGCTCCTCACCGCCCTCCCGCCCGGCCGGCGCACCGCCCTGCACGCCTCGGTCACCGCCGGGCGCGGCCCGGGCGGCCCCGCCGTCGACGCGGCCCTCCTCGACGCACTGCCCCGCAGCGGCGTCGCCGAGGAGGCCCGGCGCATGGCGGACCGGGCCGCCGAACGCGGCGAGGACTGGCACACCGTGCTCCTCGCCCAGTCCTACCTCCCGGCCGCCGAGGTGTGGGACGGGCTGCTCGCCGCCACCCGCAGACCGGCCGCCGAGGACCGGGCCCTCGTCTGGCCGCTGCTCGTCCGCAACGCCGGGCGCACCGGCGCACCCGGACCGGTCGCCGTACTCCTGGACGACATGGCGAGGCTCCGCAACGAGCAGGACCCCGTGCGCTCGGCCGCCCTCCGCGCCCTGGAGGACGTCCCCGCCGCACTGTTCACCGAGGCCATGGAACCGGCCCTGGACCGGATCGCGGCCGACGCCGTCGAGGCCCGGGACTCCTCCTACGCCACCCGGCGCGCCCTGAGCACCCTCGCCGTGCGGCTGCTGCGCGAACACGCCGTCACCGGCCGTCGCGCACTGGTCAGCTGGTCGCTGCGCACCCTGGTCCGGATCTCCGGCAACACCGGCGGTGCCGACCTCGGACGGCTCGACCGCAGCCTGCGCAGGGGCCAGGAGCACCAGGTGTTCGAGGCCCTGCGGCCCTGGCTGGAGGCGGGCGCGGAGAAGAGCGACTACGGGCTCGCGTTCGCGCTCGTCCGGGCGCTGGGCCGACGCGCCGCCGGCCTGCCCGAGCTCCAGGACCTGCTGTGGCAGGCGATCCGCTTCGGCTCGGTCACCACCGCGCGGACTGCCGTCCGGCTGTGGCTGGAACCGGACGCGGACCGGGGCGAGCGCGTCGAACGGCTCCTCGCGCTCGACCCCTCGGCGGGCACCCTGCCCGAAGTGCTGGCGGTCCTCACCCGCACCCGGACCGACCTCCTCGACCCGTACCTCGCGACACCGCCGCCGCACGGCCGCTTCCTGACCCCCGGCCGCTCCTGGACCGTCCACCCCGGGCCCGAGGTCCGCCGCTGGGTGCCCCGCCAGCACCGCGCCGCCGAACGCGCCCTGCGCCACGCGGCGCGCGACGGGAAGCTGCCCCTGCACGGGCGGGCGCGTGCCGTCGCCGCCCTGGCCCGCATCCCCGGGACCGGCGCCGAGTCCCTGGGGGAGTGGACCGGCTCCGACGACGTCGTGCTCGCCGAGGCAGCGCTCACCGCGCTCGGCCACACCGACCGCGCCCCCGAGGTGCTGCCCACGCTGCTCGCCCACACCGGGACCGACCGCGCCCGGGTCGCCGTCTTCGCGGCCGGCCGGGCCTCCCGGGACGTCCGCCCCTCCGTCCTCGCCCCCATGCTCCGCGCCCACCTGGCCCCGGGCACCGGCAAGGTCACCAGCCGCAAGGAGGCCGTCCGGCTCGCCGTGGCCCGGCTGCCCCGGGACACCGCCGCCGAACTGGTCGCCGAGGGCTACGAGGCCCCTGGCCAGCACCCGGACGTCCGGGCCGCCTGCGTGGCCGGGGCGATCGCCCTGCTCGGCGACGCGCGGATGTGGCGGCTGCTCGCGGACGCCGCCGCCGGGCCCGTCGTGCTGCGCACCGCCGTCCTGCGCGTGCGGCCCATGGACCTGCCCGGCGCGCACCGCACCGGCTACGCGCGCCTGGTGCGCGAGGTGTGCGGCACGGACGACGAGGAACTCGCGGCCGCCGCCCACGCCGTGGTGGCCCGCTGGATACCGTGGGAGCCGGGCATCTGCGAGGTGCTGGCCGCCGCCGCGACGGACCTGGCTCGCCGCCGCTCCTGGCGCTCGGCCGCCGACGCGCTGGCCGGTGCCGCGCCCGCCGCCTCCGGGGAGGCCGCGCAGGCGCTGATGGGCGCGCTGGGCACGCTCACGGACTCCGTGGCCATGGACGACGCGGGGAGCGACCGCGACCGGCCCGAACGGCAACGGGCCGTGCACCTGGTGAACCGCCTCGCCTCCGCGGCAGGGGCGCGCCCCGACGCGACCCTGCGCTCCGTCCTCGCCGCCGCCGGCGACCGGCTCACCCGCCACCGCGACTACGTACCGCAGGCCGCTGAGCTGCTGGCCGGCGCGGTGGACCCGGAGAGCGGGGCGGACGCGCTGCACGCCGCGCTGGACCGCATCGCCCTGCTGGTCACCGGCCGGCCCGTGCTCGCCGCCCGCATCGCCCGCCTGTACGTCACGCACCACGGCGACCCGCAGGGCGAGGACGGGGCGGCGACGCTGCTCGCGGTGGCGGGGCGCCTCGCCGAGGACGGCGGCCTCGCGCACGGCCTGCTGGCGGTGCGGCTGGTCGCGGTCGGCGGGCGGCACACGGGGTGGACCGGTCCGTGGCGGACCCAGCTGCGGCTGCTGCGCCGCCACCCGGAGGCGGAGGTGCGCGACGCGGCGTACGCGGAGGTGACGGTCCGGGAGTGAGCGGTCTCCCGGAGCGCCACCTCGGCGCGGCCGGCTGGGGGTGTCGGCCGCGCCCTACGCGCGGGCGGCCATCCGGGCCCTGCGGGCCGCCAGCTTCTCGTCGAACTTCGCGGCCTCGGTGTCCAGGCCGCGCATGTACAGGCCCAGCTCCTCCTGCGCCTTCAGGCCGTCCGGGCCCAGGCCGTCGATGTCGAGGACCTTCAGGTAACGCAGCACCGGCTGGATGACGTCGTCGTGGTGGATGCGCATGTTGTAGATCCCGCCGATCGCCATCTGCGCGGCGGCCCGCTCGAAGCCGGGCATGCCGTGGCCGGGCATCCGGAAGTTGACGACCACGTCGCGCACGGACTGCATCGTCAGGTCGGGGGCCAGCTCGAACGCCGCGCCCAGCAGGTTGCGGTAGAAGACCATGTGCAGGTTCTCGTCGGTCGCGATGCGCGCCAGCATCCGGTCGCAGACCGGGTCGCCCGACTGGTGTCCGGTGTTGCGGTGCGAGACGCGGGTCGCCAGCTCCTGGAAGGCCACGTAGGCCACGGAGTGCAGCATCGAGTGCCGGTTGTCGGACTCGAAGCCCTCCGCCATGTGTGCCATCCGGAACTGCTCCAGCTTGTCCGGGTCGACGGCGCGCGAGGTGAGCAGGTAGTCCCGCATCACGATGCCGTGCCGGCCCTCCTCGGCCGTCCAGCGGTGCACCCAGGTGCCCCAGGCGCCGTCGCGGCCGAAGAGCGTGGCGATCTCGTGGTGGTAGCTGGGGAGGTTGTCCTCGGTGAGGAGGTTGACCACGAGCGCGATCCTGCCGATGTCCGTGACCTTGGACTGGTCGGACCGCCACGCCTCGCCGTCCTCGAAGACGCCGGGGAAGTTGCGCCCGTCCGAGAAGGGGACGTACTCGTGCGGCATCCAGTCCTTGGCGACCTTGAGGTGCCGGTTGAGTTCCTTCTCGACCACCTCTTCCAGTGCGAACAGGAGGTGGGCATCGGTCCACGCCTGTGAACTGCCGAGGTGGGGAGAAGTAAGGGTCACGGGGGCTCCTGGGGACGGGAGATTTACCTACGGCTTCGTAGGTTACGAGACCGTAGGTTAAAGCGGCGGTAAGGCTCTGGCCAAGCCCGAACGGGCGAGCGCCGCTCACTCCGCGTGACGAAAACCGGAAGGGGGTGTGCGCCGGCCCGGCGCACACCCCCTTCCCCCCGGTGTCACAGCCCGGCGCGCACCTCCTCGGCCGTGGTGTCCCGCAGCTCGCCGTCGAGCAGCAGCCAGCGGGTGATCCCCAGCGATTCCAGGAACGGCACGTCGTGGCTGGCCACGACGAGCGCCCCCTCGTACGCCTCCAGCGCCTCGGTCAGCCGTCGTACGCTCGCCAGGTCGAGGTTGTTCGTCGGCTCGTCCAGCATCAGCAGCTGGGGCGCCGGCTCGGCCAGCAGCAGCGCGGCCAGCGCCGCCCGGAACCGCTCCCCGCCCGACAGCGTCCCCGCCGCCCGGTCCGCCCGCGCACCCCGGAAGAGGAAGTGCGCGAGCCTCGCCCTGATGTGGTTGTTGGTGGCGTCCGGGGCGAACCGCGCCACGTTCTCCACCACGCTCAGCCCGTCGTCCAGCACGTCGAGCCGCTGGGGCAGGAAGCGCAGCGGGACCTCGGTCACCGCCTCCCCGGACACCGGTGCCAGCTCGCCGGCGAGCGTACGGAGCAGCGTCGTCTTGCCCGCCCCGTTGCGCCCCACCAGCGCGATGCGCTCCGGACCGCGCACCTCGTACTGGCCCCGGACCCGTGCCCCGTACGCGAGTTCCAGATCGCGCAGGACCAGCACGCCCCGGCCCGGGTGGACCCGGGTGTGCGGCAGCTCGACCCGGATCTCGTCGTCGTCGCGGACCAGCTCGACGGCGTCGTCCAGGCGCTCCTTCGCCTCGGCCAGCCGCTCCGCGTGCAAGATCCGGTGCTTGCCCGCGGACTCCTGGGCGGACCGTCTGCGCGCCCCCATGACGATCTTGGGCTCGCGCTTCTGCTCGTACATCTTCTGTCCGTACCGCTTGCGCCGGGCCAGTTTCACCTGGGCCTCGGCCAGTTCGCGCTTCTGCCGCTTCATGTCGGCCTCGGCGACGCGCACCATGCGCTCGGCCGCCTCCTGCTCGACGGCCAGCGCCTCCTCGTACGCGGAGAGGTTGCCGCCGTACCAGGTGACGGTGGAGTCCCGCAGGTCGGCGATCTGGTCGACCCGCTCCAGGAGTTCCCGGTCGTGGCTGACGACGACGAGCACTCCCTGCCAGGCGTCGACCGCCGCGTACAGCCGCTGTCTGGCGTGCAGGTCCAGGTTGTTGGTCGGCTCGTCGAGCAGCAGCACATCGGGCCGGGCCAGCAGCAGCGCGGCCAGCCGCAGCAGCACGCACTCGCCGCCCGACATCTCGCCGATCGTGCGGTCGAGCCCGATGTGGCCGAGGCCCAGCCCGTCGAGGGTGGCGCGGGCGCGCTCCTCGACGTCCCAGTCGTCCCCGACGGCGGCGAAGTGCTCCTCGCCGACGTCACCGGCCTCGATGGCGTGCAGCGCCCGGCGGACGGTGTCGATCCCGAGCGCCGCGTCGACGCGCAACTCCGTGTCCAGGACCAGGTTCTGCGGCAGGTAGCCCACTTCGCCGGAGACGCTGATCCGGCCGCCGGTGGGTTCGAGTTCCCCGGCGAGCAGCCGGAGCAGGGTCGATTTGCCGGCCCCGTTGAGGCCGATGAGCCCCGTGCGGCCGGGGCCCACGGAGAGCTGGAGGCCGTCCAGGGCCCGGCCGCCGTCGGGCCAGATCAGGGAGAGGGCGGAACAGGTGATGTGGGCGGTGGGGGTAGACATGAGGAATCTCCCGGTTGCGAGGAAGGACAGGGCAACGGGGGTGAGACACCGGCCACTGGCATTCGACGCATTCCGGCGGAAAACCCGGTCATGCGGAGGGAAGGCCCTGGTCGCGGAGGACGGCTCGGAGAGCTGAGGTCGCACTCGGGCGCGCGGACACGGCAGAAGCCGGTCATGGCACGCGACACGGTGTCTCGGGACCTCAGACCTTCAACGGCCTGCTCCAATCGGCGACGACAAGGACACCGCAAACGGTACGCGGGGCGGGCGGCGGGAGCAATCGAATTAACGGCCGCCCGGGAACGGACTCAGCGGGGACCGAACAGCTCGGTCAGATTCCGGTCCAGGTCCAGGAAGCGCTGCTCGTGGCCGCAGGGCACCAGCTCCTCGGCCCGCCGCAGGAACCGCCGCAGCTCCGCGGTGCGCACATGCACCATCGCGATGCCCTCGGCGGCGTGGAACTCCAGCACCGTACGGTCGTAGCCGAACGGCCTGATCCGTACGTCCCCGAGTCCGGACGGCACCTCCATCCCGGCGGCGAGCAGTTCCCGGGAGAACTGCCAGGACACTTCGGTCCCTTCCAGCGTCGCCGGCGCCGGGAACGCCATGCGCACGGCGAAGGGGTCCGCCCGGTCGTAGCTCAGGACGGCGGGCAGCGTCTCCATCTGCGGCGCGGACGCCACCATGCGGGCCTGTACGGACTGTTCGATGACCGTGGACACGAACCTGCTCCCTCTCGCGACCGGACGAACGGTTCCCGGCACCCGTAGAGACGACGGAAGCCGCCGATCCGTGCACCAGGAGACGGCGTGAGCTGCATCACCGCACACCGCTGCCCGTTCACCTGCCCCGTAACGGGCGGAGCACCCGTCAGAGCCGCTGGCGGTACGGGGCGAGCGCGTCCGAGGTCTTGGTGGCGATGAACTCGGTGATCCGGTACGCGCAGACGCCCTCGACCACGAACGGGTCGGTCGCCGCCAGCCGTTCGATCTCCGCCCGGTCGTCCCCGACCGCGAGGATCACCCCGCCGTCCCGCGGGTTCTTGCGCCCGGAGGCGATGAACACCCCGGCCGCGTACTGCTGGTCGAGCCAGGCCACGTGCGCGTTCAGCGCCGCGTCGACGCGGTCCATCGGGGCGGTGTAGGACAGCTCAAGTACGAACATGATCTCAGGCTACCGGCGGGGGTGTTGGGGGCACCGCCTAGGGTGGACGCACCATGACACCGCTGCACATGCCCTCCGACGTGGCCGAGGCCCGTGCCCTCCAGGACGCCCTGCGCGGCCGCGTGATCCTCGACGAGCCGGGTCCGCCGCCGGGGACCGGCCGGGTCACCGGGGTCGACGTCGCCTACGACGACGAGCGCGACATCGTGGCGGCGGCGGCCGTCGTGCTCGACGCCGCGACGCTGGAGGTGGTGGAGGAGGCCACCGCCGTCGGCCGGGTCAGCTTCCCGTACGTCCCGGGGCTGCTGGCCTTCCGCGAGATCCCGACGGTCCTGGCCGCTCTGGAGAATCTGGCCGCCGACCCCGGTCTCGTCGTCTGCGACGGGTACGGCAGGGCCCACCCCCGCCGCTTCGGCCTCGCCAGCCACCTCGGCGTCCTCACGGGGCTCCCGGTCATCGGCGTCGCGAAGAATCCGTTCACCTTCACCTACGAGCAGCCGGGCCCGGCGCGCGGGGACCAGTCGCCGCTGCTGGACGGGGCGGAGGAGGTCGGCCGGGCCCTGCGCACCCGGGCCGGCACCAAGCCGGTCTACGTCTCGGTCGGGCACCGCACCAGTCTGGACAACGCCGTCGCGCACACCCTCGCGCTCGCCCGGGACTTCCGGCAGCCGGAGACCACCCGCAGGGCGGACGCCCTGTGCCGCAGGGCCCTGCGGGAAGCCACCGCCTGAGGCGGGCCGGGCGGCTCAGCGCACCGCCGCCACCCGGAACCTCAGACCGGCCGCCACCAGCCGGTCCAGCAGCGCGTCGCCCATCGCGGCGGCCGTCGTGACCTGGCCCGAGGTGGCCGGCAGCTCGTCCAGCGCCAGGCACAGCGCGGACTCCGCGAGCATCTTCGCCGTCTCGTCGTACCCCGGATCGCCGCCCGACACCTCCGTGAACACCCGCCGCCCTCGCCGACGAACCGCACGGTGAACCAGCTGCGCCGCCTGCGCTCCGCGTCCGGGCCCGAGCCGGGCTCGTAACGGCCCATCAGCCACTGCCGCGCGGCCGGCACCTGCGCGGCGCCGAGCAGTACGCCGAGCGCGGCGGTGCCACCGAGGGCCACGGGAAGACGCTTGACCGAGGCGTAGTGGCGGTAGCGGAAGTCGGGGCCGTAGCGCGGCAGCGCCTTCGCCGAGCGGGCGATGATCCGCGCGTCGAGCGTGGGCAGCGGAAGCGCCCAGGTGCCCGTCTCCGGGCTGAAGCGGGGGTGGCCGAGCGGGGCGTGGACGCGGCGGCCGGCCGGCCGGGGTTCGTACAGCCGGCGCTGCTTCGCGGCGCGCGCCGTCTGCGCGCCCCGGCCCATCGCGGTGAGCGCCGAGGCGAACGTGCCGCCGGAGAAGACGGCGTTGCTGCGGACGAAGCCGTCGATGCGCAGCGGCACGTCCTCCGGCAGCTGCCGGACCGTGAAATAGGCGCCGAGGTCGTGCGGCACGGAGTCGAAGCCGCAGGCGTGCACGATGCGGGCGCCGGTCTCCCGGGCCCGGGCGTCGTGCTCCACGTACATCCGGTCCACGAACTCCGGCTCGCCCGTCAGGTCCGCGTAGTCCGTCCCCGCCTCCGCGCAGGCGGCGACCAGCGGTTCGCCGTACCAGACGTAGGGGCCGACGGTCGTGGCCACCACGTGCGCGGACTCGGCCAGCGCGCGGAGCGAACCGGCGTCGGCCGCGTCCGCCTCCAGCAGGGGCAGGTCCGCGCAGCGCGGATCGAGGGCGGCCAGCCGTGCGCGCAGCCTCTCCAGCTTGGCGCGGTCGCGGCCGGCCAGGGCCCAGCGGAAGCCATCGGGGGCATGCCGGGCCAGATACTCGGCGGTGAGCGCGCCCACGAAGCCGGTGGCGCCGAAAAGGACTACGTCATAGGGGCGTGCGGGCCCGTTCTGCCTGTTCACGAAAGCCTCCACGGAGGACGGCGCCGGACGGAGCGAGCAGAGGGTAGCGCGGCCGTCGTGGCGGTCTGCGGGCGGGAGGGGGTCATGGGGGAGTATCCATGAGTATCCGCGAGAAGAACTAAGCGCTTGCTCGGCCCAGGGGGTTGTGCGGAGCGCGGCGCATTCCTAGCATCATCGGTGTTACATCAGTTGTGTCATACCGCTGGGGGCTCGATGGCGAGTACAGGTAACGGCCCGCGCGGCCCGCGCGGTCCCCTCGACGGGCTTCGGGTGGTGGAGCTCGCGGGCATCGGGCCCGGCCCCTTCGCCGCGATGCTCCTGGCCGATCTGGGCGCCGACGTGGTGCGCGTCGACCGCCCCGGCGGCGCCGGACTCGGCATCGATCCGGCCCGCGACCTCACCAATCGCAACAAGCGCTCCGTGCTGGTCGACCTCAAGGCTCCGGACGGTCCGGCCACCGTCCTGGACCTGGCCGCCCGCGCCGACGTCCTGATCGAGGGCTACCGGCCGGGCGTCGCCGAACGCCTCGGCGTGGGCCCCGACGCCTGCCTGGCCCGGAACCCGCGACTGGTCTACGGGCGGATGACCGGCTGGGGCCAGGACGGACCGCTCGCCGAGCGCGCCGGGCACGACATCGCCTACATCGCGCTCACCGGCACCCTCTCCATGATCGGCCGACCGGACGAGCCGCCCACCGTCCCCGCCAACCTGGTCGGCGACTACGCGGGCGGCTCGCTCTACCTCGTCGTCGGCATCCTCGCCGCCCTCCAGCACGCCCGGACGCCCGGTGGCAGCGGGCAGGTGGTCGACGCGGCCATCGTGGACGGCGCCGCCCACCTCGCCACGATGATCCACGGCATGCTCGCGGCCGGCGGCTGGCAGGACCGGCGCGGTGCCAACCTGCTGGACGGCGGCTGCCCGTTCTATGGCTCGTACGAGACCGCCGACGGGCAGTACATGGCGGTGGGCCCGCTGGAGCAGCGTTTCTACGACGAGTTCGTCACGCTCCTCGGCATCGCGGAGACCGCCCCGGACCGCAACGACCTGGCCCGCTGGGACGAGCTCCGGGCCGCCGTCGCGGACCGGTTCCGCACCCGCACCCGCGCCGAGTGGACCGAGGTCTTCGACGGGTCGGACGCCTGTGTGGCCCCGGTCCTCTCGCTCCGCGAGGCCCCGCACCACCCGCACCTCGCCGCCCGCGCCACCTTCGTGGAGCGCGGCGGACTCACCCAGCCCGCACCCGCGCCCCGCTTCTCGGCCACGCCCACCTCCGTGCGCACCGGGCCCGTCCTGCCGGGCGCGGACACCGATGCCGTCGCCGCCGACTGGGACGTGCCCGGCCTGCGGACCACCCGGAAGGACACCACCCCCTGATGCAGCGGCAGATCTTCACCGAAGAGCACGACGCGTTCCGCGAGACCGTGCGCACCTTCCTCGCCAAGGAGGTCCTTCCGCACTACGAGCAGTGGGAGAAGGACGGCATCGTCTCGCGCGAGGCGTGGCGCGCCGCCGGACGGCAGGGCCTCCTCGGCCTCGCGGTGCCCGAGGAGTACGGAGGCGGCGGCAACCCCGACTTCCGCTACAGCGCGGTCCTGGCCGAGGAGTTCACCCGGGCCGGCACCCCCGGGATCGCGCTCGGGCTGCACAACGACATCGTCGGCCCGTACCTCACCGGCCTCGCCACCGAGGAGCAGAAGCGGCGCTGGCTGCCCGGCTTCTGCAGCGGCGAGACCATCACCGCCATCGCCATGACCGAACCCGGCGCCGGTTCCGACCTCCAGGGCATCCGCACCACCGCCGAGGACAAGGGCGACCACTGGCTGCTCAACGGCTCCAAGACCTTCATCTCCAACGGCATCCTGGCCGACCTGGTGGTCGTCGTCGCGAAGACCACCCCGGAGGGCGGCGCCAAGGGCCTCTCGCTCATCGTGGTCGAGCGCGGCGCGGAGGGCTTCGAGCGGGGCCGCAACCTCGACAAGATCGGCCAGAAGTCGCAGGACACGGCCGAACTGTTCTTCAACGACGTGCGTGTCCCCAAGGAGAACCTGCTCGGCGAGCGCGACGGCGCCTTCATCCACCTGATGACCAACCTGGCCCAGGAACGCATGGGCATAGCCGTCGCCGGGATCGCGGCTGCCGAACACCTCCTGGAGATCACCACCGCGTACGTCAAGGAGCGCGAGGCGTTCGGCCGGCCGCTCGCCAAGCTCCAGCACATCCGCTTCGAGATCGCGGAGATGGCCACCGAGTGCGCCGTCACCCGGGCCTTCCTCGACCGCTGCATCGTGGACCACTCCGACGGCACCCTCGACGCCGTGCACGCCTCGATGGCGAAATGGTGGGCGACCGAACTGCAGAAGCGCGTCGCCGACCGCTGCCTCCAACTGCACGGCGGATACGGCTACATGGCGGAGTACCCGGTGGCCCGGGCGTTCACCGACGGCCGCATCCAGACCATCTACGGCGGCACGACCGAGATCATGAAGGAGATCATCGGCCGCTCGCTGCTCGCCTGACTCCGGCTCCCGAACCACGCTCGCGCCACCACCCTCGAAAGGCAGCTGTCTTGAGTACCGAAGCATTCGTCTACGACGCGATCCGCACCCCGCGCGGCCGGGGCAAGGCCAACGGCGCCCTGCACGGCACCAAGCCGATCGACCTCGTCGTCGGCCTGATCCACGAGATCCGCGACCGCTTCCCCGGCCTGGACCCGGCCGCCATCGACGACATCGTCCTCGGCGTGGTCAGCCCGCTCGGTGACCAGGGCTCCGACATCGCCCGGATCGCCGCCATCGCGGCCGGCCTGCCCGACACCGTCGCGGGCGTCCAGGAGAACCGCTTCTGCGCTTCGGGCCTCGAAGCCGTCAACCTGGCCGCTGCCAAGGTGCGTTCGGGCTGGGAGGACCTGGTCCTGGCGGGCGGCGTCGAGTCGATGTCCCGGGTGCCGATGGGCTCCGACGGCGGCGCCTGGGCGATGGACCCGATGACCAACTACGAGACCGGCTTCGCCCCGCAGGGCATCGGCGCCGACCTCATCGCCACCATCGAGGGCTTCTCCCGCCGCGATGTGGACGAGTACGCCGCGCTGTCCCAGGAGCGCGCCGCCGAGGCGTGGAAGGACAACCGCTTCGCCCGGTCCGTCGTCCCCGTCAAGGACCGCAACGGCCTCGTGGTCCTCGACCACGACGAGCACATGCGCCCCGGCACCACCGCCGACTCGCTCGCCGCGCTCAAGCCGTCCTTCGCGACGATCGGGGAGATGGGCGGCTTCGACGCGGTGGCCCTCCAGAAGTACCACTGGGTGGAGAAGATCGACCACGTCCACCACGCGGGCAACTCCTCCGGCATCGTGGACGGCGCCTCCCTCGTCGCCATCGGCAACAAGGAGACCGGCGAGCGCTACGGCCTGACCCCGCGCGCCCGCATCGTCTCCGCCGCCGTCTCGGGCTCCGAGCCGACCATCATGCTCACCGGCCCCGCCCCCGCCAGCCGCAAGGCGCTCGCCAAGGCCGGGCTGACCATCGAGGACATCGACCTCATCGAGATCAACGAAGCCTTCGCCGGGGTCGTCCTGCGCTTCGTCCGGGACATGGGCGTCTCCCTCGACAAGGTCAACGTCAACGGCGGCGCCATCGCGCTCGGCCACCCACTGGGCGCCACCGGCGCCATGATCCTCGGCACCCTCATCGACGAACTGGAGCGCCGGGACCAGCGCTACGGCCTCGCCACCCTGTGCGTGGGCGGCGGCATGGGCATCGCCACCGTCATCGAGCGTCTCTGACCGTCCCCTTCCTACGGAGAAGACAAACCCATGACCGAGAGCACGACCATCCGCTGGGAACAGGACGAGACCGGCGTCGTCACCCTCGTACTGGACGATCCCAACCAGTCCGCCAACACGATGAACCAGGCGTTCAAGGACTCCATCGCGGCCGTCGCGGACCGCGCCGAGGCCGAGAAGGACTCCATCCGGGGCATCATCTACACCTCCGCCAAGAAGACCTTCTTCGCCGGTGGCGACCTCAAGGAAATGATCAGGATCGGTCCTTCGAGCGCACAGCTCGCGTTCGACACCGGCACCGCCATCAAGAACTCGCTGCGCCGCATCGAGACCCTCGGCAAGCCGGTCGTCGCCGCCATCAACGGCGCCGCCCTCGGCGGCGGTTACGAGATCGCGCTCGCCTCCCACCACCGCATCGCCCTCGACGCGCCCGGCTCCCGCATCGGCCTCCCCGAGGTCACCCTCGGGCTGCTCCCCGCGGGCGGCGGCGTCACCCGCACCGTACGCCTCATGGGCATCGCGGACGCCCTGCTCAAGGTCCTCCTCCAGGGCACCCAGTACACCCCCCGCCGCGCCCAGGAGAACGGCCTCGTCCACGAGGTCGCCGCCACGCCCGAGGAGATGCTGGAGAAGGCGCGCGCGTTCATCGACGCCCACCCGGAGTCCCAGCAGCCCTGGGACGTCAAGGGCTACAAGATCCCCGGCGGCACCCCGTCGCACCCGAAGTTCGCCGCGAACCTGCCCGCCTTCCCGTCGAACCTGAAGAAGCAGATCGCGGGCGCCCCCATGCCCGCGCCGCGCAACATCCTCGCCGCCGCCGTCGAGGGCTCCCAGGTCGACTTCGAGACGGCGCTGACCATCGAGGCCCGGTACTTCACCGAGCTGGTCACCGGCCAGGTCTCCAAGAACATGATCCAGGCGTTCTTCTTCGACCTCCAGGCCGTCAACTCCGGGGCGAGCCGCCCCAAGGACGTCGAGGAGCGCCAGGTCCGCAAGGTCGCGGTCCTCGGCGCGGGCATGATGGGCGCGGGCATCGCGTACTCCTGCGCCAAGGCCGGGATCGAGGTCGTCCTCAAGGATGTCTCCGCCGAGGCCGCCGCCAAGGGCAAGGCGTACAGCGAGAAGCTGCTCGACAAGGCGCTCTCCCGGGGCCGCACGACCGAGGCCAAGCGCGACGAGCTGCTGGCCCGCATCACCCCGACCGCCGACGTGGCGGACCTCGCGGGCTGCGACGCGGTCATCGAGGCCGTCTTCGAGGACACCGCCCTCAAGCACAAGGTGTTCCAGGAGATCCAGGACGTCATCGCGCCCGACGCGCTGCTCTGCTCCAACACCTCCACCCTGCCGATCACCGTGCTCGCCGAGGGCGTCTCGCGCCCCGTCGACTTCATCGGGCTGCACTTCTTCTCGCCGGTCGACAAGATGCCGCTGGTGGAGATCATCAAGGGCGAGAAGACAGGTGACGAGGCGCTGGCCCGCGCGTTCGACCTGGTCCGCCAAATCAGGAAGACCCCGATCGTCGTCAACGACTCGCGCGGCTTCTTCACCTCGCGCGTCATCGGCCAGTTCATCAACGAGGGCGTCGCCATGGTCGGCGAGGGCGTCGAGCCCGCCTCCGTCGAGCAGGCCGCCGCGCAGGCCGGGTACCCGGCCAAGGTGCTCTCGCTCATGGACGAGCTGACGCTCACCCTGCCGCGCAAGATCCGCAACGAGACCCGCAAGGCCGTCGAGGAGGCGGGCGGCACCTGGCCCGAACACCCGGCGGACACCGTGATCGACCGGATGGTGGACGAGTTCGGCCGCCCCGGCCGCAGCGGCGGCGCCGGCTTCTACGAGTACGACGAGGCGGGCAGGCGCACGCGCCTGTGGCCCGGCCTGCGGGAGCACTTCGCCAAGCCGGACACCGAGATCTCGTTCACCGACATGCAGGAGCGGATGCTCTTCTCGGAGGCGCTGGACAGCGTCCGCTGCCTGGAGGAGAACGTCCTGCTCACCGTCGCCGACGCCAACATCGGCTCCATCATGGGCATCGGCTTCCCGCCGTGGACCGGCGGCGTGCTCCAGTACATCAACGGCTACGAGGGCGGCCTGCCCGGCTTCGTGGCCCGCGCCCGGGAACTCGCCGAGCGCTACGGGGACCGCTTCCTGCCGCCCGCGCTGCTGGTGGAGAAGGCGGAGAAGGGCGAGACCTTCCACGACTGACCCGACGCGCCGGGTGCCGTACCGCCGTTCCCGGGCGGTACGGCACCCGATGCGTTCACTCCGCGGTGAACGCGGCCCGCAGCTCCTCCTTCAGCGACCGCTGGAAGGCGGTCACCAGGGCCTGCAGCACCATCGGCTGCATGTGCGCGGACAGCGACTTCATCGCCTTGACGTGCTCGGGGTCCGCTTCCCGCTCCCGGTACGGATTCCACACCTCGTCCCGGAAGAGCCGGGTCAGCTCCTGTGCGGCGGACCGGGTGTGCTCCAGCAGGACCGTACGGGCGGCCAGGATCGTCTCGTGCGCGATCGGCACGTCGAGCAGTTCCACGCCGAGCCGCAGCAGCCCCGGGTCCAGCCGGAACACCCCGTCCTCGGGTGCGGACCGCTCCAGCACGCCCAGCGCGGCCAGCCGGTCGAGGTCCTGGCCGCTCAGCGCCCGCCCGGCCCGCCGCTCCAGCTCCGCCCGCGAGGCGTCCTCCGGGGAGTCCGGCGCCCAGGAGGCCACGAGGGCCCGGTGGATGGCCAGATCGTGGGCGCTCAGGTCGGGCGGCAGCTGCTCCAGGTACCGTTCGATCGCGGCGAGCGTCATGCCCTGGTGCTGAAGCTCCTCGATGAGCGCCAGCCTCGACAGGTGGTCGTGCCCGTAGCGCCCGACCCGGCGCGGCCCGATCACCGGGGGCGGCAGCAGCCCCCGGGTGCTGTAGAACCGCACCGTCCGCACGGTCACCCCGGCACGAGCCGCCAGCTCGTCGACGGTGAGTTTCGGCTCCTCGGCCTCGGTCGCCATGTCCGCTCCTCGTGTCCGGTGCCCGGTGCGTGCCCGGTGCAACAGTATTGCTGTCTCACCACCGATGTGAAAGTGCGGGCGGGCCACTGTCAGTGCCGCCACCTAGCCTGAACGCATGTCCGAGATCATGTATGTACGAGGGGACGCGACCTCGCCGCAGGGCAAGGGCGTCAAGATCATCGTCCACGTCTGCAACGACCTCGGCGGCTGGGGCAAGGGCTTCGTCCTCGCCCTCTCGCGACGCTGGCCCGAACCGGAGGCCGCGTACCGCAGCTGGCACCGCGAGCGCGCGGGGAACGACTTCGGCCTCGGCGCGGTGCAGTTCGTCCAGGTCTCTCCCTTCACCTGGGTGGCGAACCTGGTGGGGCAGCGCGGGATGCGCCGGGGGAGCAAGGGCGCGCCGGTCCGCTACGAGGCCATCGACACGGGCCTGGCCGCCGTGGCCGACCGCGCCCTGGAGCTGGGCGCCTCGCTGCACATGCCCCGGATCGGCTGCGGCCTCGCGGGCGGCACGTGGACCCGGATCGAGCCGCTGATCGAAAGCCGGCTGTCGGCCCGCGGCCTGTCCGTGACCGTGTACGACTTCGACTGAGCGCCGGATAGCCTGACCGCCGTCGGCCGGGCGGTGGTCAGGGGAGGTCCAGTGACGGATGCCGGAACGGGGAGCGGGACGAGCGGCCGGCGCGCCGATGGGCAGCCGGGCGAGCCCGCGGAGTCGGCCCTGCTGACGCTGCTCGGCCTGGGCCCGGAGGAGGACGCGGTCTACCGCCTGCTCGTCGACCGGCCCGAGAGCGAAGCGGAGATCCTTTCCCAGCACTTGGACGGCCTCGCCGTGGAGCAGGCCCTCGCCTCCCTCGTCGAGCGCGGGCTCGCCGGCGCGGACCGCCCCGATGCGGACGGGCCCGTCCGCTACCGCGCCGCTCCGCCGGTACTCGCACTCGGGCCGCTGCTGGAGTCCCGCCGTTCCGCGCTGCACCGGGTCGAGTCGCTGGTCGGAGACCTCTCCGAACGACACCGGTCGGCCCAGATGTACGGTGCCGGCGCCCCGGTGGAGGTGCTGTCCGGGCCGACGGCCGTGCGGCGGCGCCTGGTGACCCTGCAGCGTCAGGCCCGGAGCGAGGTCTGCACGTTCGTGCCCGCCAGGCACATGCCCGCCCTGCTCAGCTTCGAGGACAACCACGAAGAGGCGGACGCGGAGATGATGCGCCGGGGCGTGACCGTGCGCAGTGTCGTGGAGCGCGCGTGGCTCGAACATCCGGCGACCGTGGCCCTGATGGACGCGTGTCTCGCCCAGGGGCAGCAGATCTCCGTCACGGACCGGCTGCCGACCAAACTCGTCATCGTCGACCGCAGCGTCGCCCTGCTGCCCCTCGACCCGGACCGGGAGAGCGACCCGGTGGCGCTCGTCGTCCACCGGACCGGTCTGCTGACCGCGCTGATCTCGCTCTTCGAGACCCACTTCGAGAAGGGGCGGCTCCTCCTCGCGCCGGGGGCCGGCCCGGACGCGGAGTCCCCGCTCGCTGCGGTCGACCGGCAGATCCTGGCCCTGCTCCACGTCGGTCTCACCGACGCCGCCATCGCCCGCCAGCTCGGGATGGGCCACCGGACCGTGCAACGCCGGCTGCACACACTGATGGACGAGGTCGGAGCGGCCACGCGCTTCCAGCTCGGCTGGCACGCCGCCCGGGCCGGCTGGCTGCCCGAGCCATCGGACAACCCGGCCGCGCAGGCGCATTCCTGAGGCGCAAATGTGCCACGGCGCCTTCGCGCCAGGGTCATCCCCTGTTCACGCAGCGTCCCATGACGAACGATCAGCACGTCAACGTCCGGGCCGCCCCCGCGGTTCGGACGCAGGTGTGCGATGGGGAGGTCCAGTGAGACGAACGAGCGCGTTGCGGATGCTGGCGGCCGGGGTGGTCGCCACCGCCACCGGCGCGGCGCTGATGGCCGCGCCGGCCTGGGCGGACGACGCCGCCGCGGCACCGCGGACGGACCCGGTGGGCGTCGCGCCCGCGATGACCCGGGGCCTGGACGAGGCACCCAGGGAAGGCACCCCGGCCGAGGCCGCCCGGGCCCATCTGAAGGCCCACGAGGACACGTACAAGGTGCCCGTGTCCGATCTGCGTACGGTCAGGACCACCAAGGACGGCAAGCAGTCCTCCGTGCGCTTCCAGCAGAAGCACGAGGGCGTGCCGGTCTTCGGCGCCGAGTACGCGGTGCAGACGCAGGCGGCCGACGGAGGCCAGCGGATCACCTCCGCGACCGGCACCCTCTACACGGACCTCACGGTCCCGACCACCGCCGTGGTGAGCGAAGCGACCGCCAGGAAGCGCATGTTCAGCCTGGACGGGCAACTGTCCCGCGTACGCGGCGCCAAGACCGCGGCCCACGGCCTGACCGTACTGCCCGACGCCCACGGCGGCCGCCTGACCTGGCACTTCACCGTCACCGGCGGCCAGGACAACGGCACCCCCGTACGGCAGGAGGTGTTCGTCGACGCACGGGTGGGCGGCATCGCGCTCTCGTACAACAACATCGACGCGGCCGACGCGGCCCCCGCGCGCGGCACCGGCGTCCGCGTGGACGGCACCGAGGCGCCGCTCGACATCAACAAGGAGGCGAACGGCTCCTACACGCTGGTCGACTCCACGCGCGCCATGTATCCGAGCACCGGCGGCCAGATCCGGACGTACGACGCCCAGCGCAAGCAGTACACCCTCGTCGCGGGCGGCCCGGTCACCGACGACATCCCGCTCGCCACCTCCGGGACCACCCGCTTCGACGGCGCGAACACCACGTCCGGCGCGGTGGACGCCCACCTCAACGCCGTGAAGGTCTACGAGTACTACAAGGACCGGATCGGCCGGGACGGCGTGGACGGCAAGGGCGGAACGATCACCTCCGTCGTCAACGTCGCCGCCAACGGCAGCGACTACGCCAACGCCTTCTGGGACGGCTCCAAGATGGTCTACGGCCACATGGACGGCGTGCCCCTCTCCGTCGGCCTGGACGTCGTCGGCCACGAGATGACGCACGGCGTCACCGAGCACTCCGCGGGCCTCGTCTACCTCAACCAGTCCGGCGCGCTCAACGAGGCGATATCCGACTACTTCGGCAACGCCATGGAGACCGCCGACAAGGGCACCGCCATGAGCGACCCGACGTCCGGTCTCATAGGCGAGTACCTGTGCAACGGGACCAAGCCGCTGGAGGAATGCGCCCTGCGCGACCTGAACGACGGACGGGACGCGCAGAAGGACTACCAGCCCATCCCGCTCGACATCGACAACGGCGGGGTGCACTACAACTCCACCATCGTCGGCGGCGCGCTGTGGGACATGCGCAAGAACCTCGCCCCCGGCCTCGCCGACCGGATCGTCTACCGGTCCGCGCAGAACTACCTCACCCCGCTGTCCGGCTTCACCGACATGCGCAACGCGGTCATCCTGGCCGCCACGTCCCTGAACGCCTCCGAGCACGAACTCGCCGTCATCGCCGACGCCTTCGACGCCCACGGCATAGAGAAGGACTGGGAGCACAAGGGCGGCACGCACGACGGGACGACCATCGGGGCGAACGTCCTGCCCGCGTACGAGGTGTACAGCGGCGTGGACGAGCAGGCCGCCCAGATCAACGGCGACGTCTACGCCATCAGCCACGGTGACGCCGTCGCCTGGGACCAGGGCGGCGCCGCGTTCGGCATCACCGTGGGCCGCTTCGGCAAGCAGCCCCGCCACGAGCTGGCCGAGAAGGACGCCTATCTGCTGGACCCGTCCCTGGACGACGACCGCATCGTCTTCACCCGGATCACGGCGGACGGCGTCGGGATCTACCGCACCGGCGCCAAGGGGCAGGGCGCGATCAAGAAGCTCGTCGACCGCAAGGACGCGGACGAGACCGAGCCGGTGACCGACCGAGGCGCACTCGCCTACATCAGCACCACCGCCGACGGCGAGCAGGACGTCATGCTGCGGACGGCCGACGGCGGCACCCGCAACCTGACCCCGGAGTCCGGCACGCGGGCCGCCCGGCTCGCCATGAAGAACGGCCACGTCGCCTGGGCGGGCGGCGACGGCGACACCCTGTACCTGTACGACGCCGCCACCGGCACCACGCAGAACCTGCGGATTCCCGGCTGGCTGTTCAACTACGTCTCGGACATCCAGTTCACGTCCGACCGGGTCTTCTGGCGGGAGACGGGCGGCTTCCTGATCCCGAGCACCACCTTCCGCTCCGCGCCGCTCGACGACCTGTCGGCCGCGGTGAAGCCGGCCTACCCGCAGAGCACCGCCATGGCCCAGTTCTCGGTCAACGACGACTACTTCGCCTACTCGACCTACGACCTGTGGGGCGCCCTCGGCTCCTGGACCGGTCCGGGCAAGGTCCACGTCTCCACCACCGCCGACCTGCTCGCCGGGTCGAACAACTTCCGCCGGGTCTCCTGCTCCTCCGGCGCCCAGCTGGCCCCGTCCCTCGGCACGGGACAGCGCATCGCCTGGCTGGACACCAGCGCCGCGTCCACCGACGTGGTCACCCGCGGCTCGTTCGCCGGAACCTGCGACTAGTCGCCCCCGCACCGAAGAGGCGCCCGCCGCACGTCGGCGGGCGCCTCGCCGCGCTGGTACGGCGGTACGGAACGTGTCACTCTGTTCCGGCGTGTGCGGGCGGACCGGGGAGGGCTCATGGCGGTACGCGGCAGGGAAGAGGCGGGGGCGGGCGCACCCGCCGACGCGCTGGGGGAGCAGATCCTCGATGCCGCGCGCGAGCAGTTCATGACCTTCGGGCTGCGCCGCTCCACCGTGGACGACGTGGCCAGGCGCGCCGGGGTGTCACGGGTGACCGTGTACCGGAGGATCGGCAACAAGGACAGCCTGGTGTCCGCGTGCCTGCTGCGCGAGTACCGCAGGTTCGTCGAGGAGGTGGACGACGCCGTCGCCGCGCTGCCCACCCCCGAGGACCGGCTGGTCGAGGGCTTCGTCGCGGTGCTGCGGCACATCCGCGAACACCCGCTCATCGGCGGGCTGCTGCGCCTGGAGCCGGAGACCATGCTGCCCTTCCTGACCGTGGGCAGCGGCCCCGCCTTCCTCGCGATCCGTGGCTATCTGGCGGGCCGGCTGCGCGAGGTCCGGCGGCTGGAGGGCGGACCGGAGAGCGACCCGACCCCCGTCGCCGAGCTCATGGTGCGGATCACCGTCTCCTTCCTCCTCAACCCGGTCAGCTGCTTCGAGCTGGACGACGACACCCAGGTCCGCGACTTCGCCCGCCGCTGCCTGGTCCCCCTGCTCGCCGCCTGACCCGGCGCCTCAGCCGCCCTCGGGCCCCGGCCGGACGGCGGCCTCGTCCGGCAGCGGTTCCAGCGGCCGGCTGCGCGCCCAGTGCGGCCCGAGGTCGTCCAGCCGCCAGCCGAAGGGGTACGAACGCGGCTGCGGCCGCGACGGGAAGCGGCGCGGTCTGGCGGGCATCCCGCGTACGCACCGCGCCCGCAGCCGCAACGCCGCCGACGCCGAGGTCCGCACCCACCGGGGCTGCGGCCGGAAGCCCAGCGCCCTCAGCAGCGGCTCATCGAGCAGCGCCAGCGCGAACCGGGCGACGAAGGGCCGCAGCGGGCGCGGATACCAGCTCGCCATCACCCGGAACGTGGCACTGGCGACCCGCCGGTTCGCCGGGTCGTACGCGAACATCCGCTCCTCGTACGTGTCGAGCAGCCGCTCGAACTCCTCGTAGGTGCCGGGCACGTCCTCGATGCCCATCATCTCCCCGGTCCTGCGCGCCGCCTCCGCCAGCGCCCGCACCTCCTGCGCGCAGAGCGGGCGCCAGCCGTACCGGTCGATCCAGCGCTTCGGTCCCACGACCGTCGTCGCCAGGACATACCGGAAGTCGTCGTTCTCGATGCGGTACTTGCCGTGGATGCGGTTCAGATGCCGGGCCGCCGCCCGCCCCCGCTCCGAGTCGAAGCCCTCGACGGCCATCTCGTACCCGATCAGCACCGTGTCGTCGTACCGCTTCTGCCCGTTGCGCTCGAACTCCTGGGTGCGGTCGAGGAGGACGGAGATCCGGGGGACACCGTAATCACGCAGGAACGCCACGCTCACGCCCTGCCGGTAGTCCCACGGGAACTCGTACTGGGAGATCAGACGAAGGATCTCGGCGTAGTCCCGCGCCGGATCCATCCGGCGGATCTCACGCAGGCGGCTGTACCGGCCCATGGTGCGCCCTCCTGTCCGGGTCCCGGCTTCGGCGCGCCCGTTCCGGAGCGAAGTGACGGCACGTCTGTTCCGGAGAGTCAAAGTTACAAATACTATTGACTTGTTTCACTGACGCCGTCAACACCACCGACGGGAGCACCACTCCCTCCGCCGCGCCGGCATCGGGGAGCAGCCCCGCCCCGCCCTGACGCGCGGGCGGGCTAGGCCGAGGCGCGGCGGACCAGCCTCGTCGGCGTGATCACCGACTCCGGTCCCGCGTCCCCGTTCTCCAGCCGCTCCATCAGCAGCCGGACCATCAGCCGGCCCATGCCCACCACGTCCTGCCGTATCGTCGTCAGCGGCGGATCCGTCGCCTCGGCGACCGACTCCATGTCGTCGAAGCCGACCAGCGCCACGTCCTGCGGCACCCGCCGCCCCCGCTCCCGCAGCACCCGCAGCGCGCCCGACGCCATCAGGTCGTTCGCCGCGAACACCGCGTCCAGGTCCGGCCGCCGCTCCAGCAGCCCGGCCATGGCCCGGGCGCCGCCCTCCACCGTGAAGTCGCCGTCCGCGAGCAGCGCCGGGTCGGCGTCCGGCAGGATGTCCGCGTAGCCGTCGATCCGGTCCAGCGCCGAGGTCTGGTCGCGCGGGCCCGCGATGTGCGCGATGTTCCGGCGGCCGAGCGCGGCCAGATGCCGTACGGCCTCCCGGGCGCCGCCCCGGTTGTCGCAGTCCACGAAGGGCACCGCGTCGGTCGGCGCGCCCGGCCTCCCCGGCCTGCCGCCGTAGACCGCGGGGACGCGGAAACGCCGTATGGCGGCCGGGAGTTCGTCGTCGGTGTGCAGCGAGAAGGCCAGCACCCCGTCGACATGGCCGCCGCCCAGATAGCGGCTGACCCGCTCGAAGTCGCCCCGGCCCTCCACCAGAAGCAGCACCAACTGGGCGTCGTGCACGTTCAGTTCGCGGCTGATGCCCCGGATGTGCTGGGAGAAGAACGGGTCGGAGAAGATCCGCACCTCGGGCTCGTCGATGATCACGGCGACGGCCCCGTTGCGCCGGGTCACCAGGGTGCGCGCCGCGTGGTTCGGGACGTACCCCAACTCCTCGACCGCCTTGCGCACCTGGTCCACGAGCGGCTGCCGGACACCCGCGCCGCCGTTCACCACCCGCGAGGCCGTCGCCCGCGAGACTCCGGCCCGGGCCGCCACCGCTTCGAGCGTGGGACGGGCGTGGAGCGGGGCATCGGGGGACGGACCGGGCAAGGGGCGCTCCTTCTGTGGCACATCGGGTCCGGGACCGCCCCGGCCCCGCCAGC